>JAKAYH010000039.1 GCA_021826835.1 Thermoplasmata archaeon
TCCGATCTCTATCCAGCATTATTCTGGTTTCCTCAGCCACATCCAGTCCCGTTCTATAATTAAGGTTCATCTCCTTCATTTCCCTAATGGCCACAACATCAAAGGATATCAGAATCAGGTTCTCCTTGCTGAAATTTTGTAGAGTGTTGTGAAGAACCGCCTCCAGACCTTCATTTATCCTGTTCCCAAATTCGTCCCTTGTCTTTAGTTCTATGAATATCTTCATGTCCTGAAATTTCTTCAGTACATCGCTGAGCAAGGGAATCTTCTGATCGCTCCCCATGAGATCGAGTCGAGAAAGTTCGGAGAACGAATAATCACTGACAGACCCTTCAGCGCCTGTCACTCTTTTTAGTGTGGAATCATGAAAGACAACAATTCTGCTATCTCGTGTAATCTGAACATCCAGTTCTATGCCAAACAAACCACAGTTTTTTGCCTGCTGAAACGACTCCATGCTGTTTTCAGGATGAGAAACAGGCACTCCCCTATGACCAACGATGTTGAAGTCCATCTCAACCTAAATTCGAATACACTTAAAACATTTTATCCTGACTGGCTATTTCCCAAGCATGCAAGATGTCATTATTCCTCATTTCAACAGGCAGTCAAGAGAGGATTGGATAAGGACTCAGGATGGGAATATTTTTGATGTTGCCATAATAGGTGGGGGGATCACCGGTGCGGGTGTTGCCAATATTCTTTCCCAAAATGGCATAAAGGTCATCTTACTTGAACGAAATGATTTTGGTTCTGGAACAAGTTCTGGATCTTCGAAACTCATACATGGTGGATTGAGATATCTTGCAGAATTAAGGTTCCGTGAAGTGAAAATATTACTAAAAGAAAGAGATTATCTTGCAAAAAATACTGATATCGTAAAATATATGAATTTCAGGATCCTTATTGATCCGTACTCGTGGAAGAAGTGGACCATGAGAACTGGACTTTTTATCTACAATATTCTTAGCAGACGGATAAAAGTACCGAAGATGAGGAAAAATAATGGAGAATACGGAAAAGAAGTCAGGGGGTATTTCACCTACAGGGATGCTTTCTCTGATGACTGCAGACTGACCATATATAACATTGCATCCTCTGTCAGGCACGGAGCAAAATGCCTCAATTACTGTGAAGTTCAGACAGTCAGCCTCGTGGGAAATGGTGTTGAACTTGGTGTTCTGGATAAAGCAGGAAACAGAAAATTCAAGGTTAGGGCAGGAATATGCATAAACGCTGCCGGCCCATGGTCCGGTAATGTTTATAAGAATCTGGAAAATGGTGATAACGTTAGACTTAAACTAAGCAAGGGCGTTCACATTGTTGTACCCCGGGAAAAAGCCCTTACTGAGGATGCAATAGTTTTCAGGAGTCACCTGGACAGAAGACAGATGTTCATAATACCGAGAGGAGAAGTAACAATTATAGGTACAACGGATAATTTTGTTGATGATCCCGATGATTTCAATGTCTCAGATAAAGACGTAGATTATATAATTAAAAGTGCCCAACGTATTTTTAGGGATCTGGAAAGAAATGACATCACCTATTCCTATGCAGGAATCAGGCCTTTATATGGGAATGGCGATGATCCTGGGTCCATATCAAGAGGGTTGACTATCAGGCATGACGAACATTTCATTAACATATTTGGTGGAAAGCTAACAGATTACAGGTCAGCAGCAAGAAAGGTCGCAAGGGTATATGAAAAACTAAGTGGCAGGAAGATCAGTTTAAAAAACATGCCAGTGATTGATTACAGCAGGCCTGAACTTACTGGTGAAGAGCTTTACAGGTATGAAATGGAATACGAATGTGCAATGTTTCCAGAAGACATTACTAGGAGGAGAGAAGCTTTTGATGTTTATAGAAAGGATAGGGGAGTCTCTGAGCACGAAATTATTAATAGAATAATGGGAGTGGAAAAATCCCTATGAAATTGGTATTTTTCATCCTATTTAAAAATTAATTTTTAGGTAATTTTGGTTTTCTCACGATATATGCAGCAACTCCACCAATGATTACAACAGCAGCTATCACACCTATTACTATGTACAGGGATGTGCTTGTAGATGTTTTTATAATTTTTTCAGAAACAAAGTAATGCAGATTGTTTGTCGCCGGGATTACTGTGGTGTTTGATGTGCTTGCCTTTACAACCATGGTTTCATTTATTTTACTGTAAGCACCTGAACCTGAGGTTGTGTTTTCAACATAGAAAGTGAAGACTGCAACTCCATTTATGTTCGTTGTCATGTTCAATTCATCCTTATTATATTTAATGCCTCTTAGATCCATTGATGTTATATTTACAGATGCTCCCGATACTGCTGTTCCATTCTGTGTAACTGTAAATGTGATGCTTCCCGTTTCTCCAGATGTATAATTCTGACTGCTCATGGAATATGACATAACGAGTGAGGGATTCATAACAAATACGTTGTTGTATGTCATTCCTGCACCCGTCTGGTTCTGGTTACCCACTGATGCCACGGCACTAATGTTAACTTCCTGGTAATATAGATACATGGGGTTTCCAGTTGAACTGAAAGTTTGCATGACTTCTGGCAGGATGCTGGATACCGTAAAATTAAACGTTCCATTATTGCCTGTTGATGTATTGAACGAAAATGCCTTGCTTGTTATAGTTCCAGGTATACCAGACATTATTACAGTTATATTTGCGTCTGATACCTGTGATCCAGTTGTGTTTGTTACGGTGTATTCTATTGATTCATGGTTACCAGAATAAAGATGGGAACTGCCGTTCCATCCGGATTTTAGTTGAAGATAATTCTTTTCGTTTGTGTTTAACAGTTCGATATTGAGATATGTGGAAGTTGTTGAAGTGTGCACTTCACTGGAAGGCGGATTGACGGTTGCAGTTATATTTACTTCTTCATTGGGAAGATTTATGACATTACAGTTGGGTAGCTGGGTTTGCAATAACTCATTTAATCCGCTGAATACCTTATATTTCCAGGTTGCCTTTCCAGCAGAATTTGTCGTCAACTGGTTGGGAGTAGTATTAACCAAACCCTTTGCAACGGAGGATATGGAAATTCCAATGTTTGCACCCTGTACTGGCATTCCTGTTGTTTCATTATAAACAGTATAGGTAATGCTTCCAGTATCACCTGATTTTTCAACCAGCGCACCCGATAATTTTTGCTCGATTTTCAGGTTATATTTATAACTAATTGAGGTTGTCGATTTTGTTTTGTATACCTCCAGAAGGGTAAAGAAGGAATTGAAGTGCGTTTTTGAATTATCCTTTGTAAAGTTAGTGAACTGATCAGTCTGAAAGGCGATTCTTGCTATGGGGTAACCGAGATTTATCTGTACAGCCTCCTCGTTGATCAACGTTTGCACTTCCTTTGCTATCTGTATAGATTGCTGCAATGAATCAGATTCTAGCAAATCATTTGAGTAGTTGTTCAAAAGATTGGTCACCTGAACTCCCGTTAAATGTTTTCCATTCAAATCAAGCGATGTAAAAGGACCAAGAGTACAGCCAATACTGAAATATGCAGGTGCCTTGTTCATCCAGTCAGCAAAGAAACATGCTGGGTCCCCTGTTGCCTGCGTACCCTGGCAATACATGGCTATCTGGTAATGATCGCTACCAACATTGGCATATAGTGTTGTATATGCCTCTTCTTCTATGGTTGTGGTTATCCCAAGGGCTGACCAGCTCTTCTGCAGTTCATCTGCAACTTCTGCAAAACATGGTGTTACACTACCAGGACCTATCTGCAACTGTATAGTTACAGGCTTTCCATAATACATGAGGATTCCAGTTGCATTGGACATTCCCGGAATGTTTTTGATAAGTTCCATAGCTTTTTCAGGATTGTATGAATACTGGGGGCTGGAGGAGTTATACCATAGATAATTACTTGGTGGAACAACGTTTGCCGACGGAGTTAGAAGACCATCATATGCAATCTCATTGATTGTGGAATATGGGGTAGCATAATTCAATGCCTGTCTGAAAGCAGTGATATTCAGTGGTGCTACAGTTTGATTTTCGTCTATTCTTACTGCACAGAAATTACTACCAGCTTCACTGTATATGTATGCACCCGGGGTACCTTCAATCAATGGTAGAAAAGGTGGAGATACTCCAAGAATGTCAAGTTCACCCTTGGTAAAAGCAGCCACCATTGACGATTGTGACGAATAATAGGGGACATAGAGTTCATATATTTTAGGTGTGTATTGCCTCAATCCACTGCTTTCATTGGCATATTGAACAAAGAAATGTGGATTTACGTAATATAAATTATAATGGGACGGTATTATCGCTCCTTCGGGCATTCCGTAACCATTATTTATCATGAATGGTCCATTGCCTACAAGTCCAGAGGCAGACCCTGTAGCAGTGTTCCAGTTAAGGTCCCATCCATAATAACCATCACCTGATGAAATGCCTGGAGTATAATTGAATAGCCCTCTTACACTGGTAAAATCATGATGAATCCATATATGATAGGGAAGGATATAAGATTCCAGTGAATTTGACAGGATAAGGAGAGTGGGTTTTGCTACGTAAATCTTAACTGAAAGATTTCCGTTTGGAACAACGTTCACCACACCGGGCCATTTGCCGACAGCTGATTCCAGTCTCCATGATAAAACAACATCAGCTGACTGAAGATAGTATTTTTTCATAACCGTTGATGAATAGCTCGTGTATGTGTGAGTGAATGTTGCGCCTGTCCCATTGTTAAACTGTACTTTGTTTGAGAATACATAAGTTTGTGAAGCATTTGCCTTGGACCAGTCTGTCCACTGAACATTTGGTCTCAGGTTCACGTTGTATACATAGGAATAATTTACCATTGAATTGGTTTCAATATCAAAGGTTTCATTGTTCGTTGTAACATGAGTTAAAGTGTAACCGGTTGCAAGCCATGGCACGATCTGTCCTCCTGGCATTGTAATGTATAGAGAGCTGTAGATCATTGAGTATATTGGCAGATCTACACAGGTAAACCCTGTTAAGGGATTTAAATCACCCACATTACAGTCAATTCCGCAGGTAAAGGTTCCATTTGTATAACCTGGTTCATTCATAGTTGTAGTAGGCATTTGCCAGGGTATACTTGTCGATATACTTGGTTCGAAATTAGAAGAGGAACCAAGGTTTGTTGAAGTCGAACTGTTAGAACTACCCCCTGAAGAAACTGCTGACAAGGCAAAGGCCGAACCGACCATAAATAACGAGAAGGCCATCGCTATAAAAAATTTCTTTCTATCCATTACCATTTGCATAGTAATAATTATACTTAAATAATATCATTGCTTGATTGAAATTTATATACGATTTATTAGATTTAGATTTGTATGTATGATAGGTTTATCAATATTTAGCTTTTAATTTAAAAGATTTTTGAAACTGTAATTTGACTGAATGCCTGATATTATCTAGCTTGACCTGTGGCAGTTTAAAGGAAACTGATTTAACAGTTTATCATAAACGACAGAGCAGGGAGTGTCTAAGGGTGATCCAGAATGTACCGGCAAAATAGTTCTTCTTACCACTTTGTCCTGAAAAGAGCAAAACAGAAATTGAAAGTTGAGAAAACGCTAAACATGACATCAGAGATACATAAGCTGAATGAATCTCCATTGTTTCATATTATTATGAGAGAAAGAAGAATAAAACCTATAGAAATGCATTCCCTTTCTGAAGGTACACAATAACAGTATCTTAATAAATTTAAGGTTAACATCGATGTAAATATGGGTAAACTAGTCTTCTGGAGTTGGTTGAGCAATATATACAAAATATTTAATTTTGGAAAAGCTGGTAGTTTGGCGGCTCAGAAACAACTCTTATATCGTGTGGATGACTTTCCGTCAGTCCGTTGTTGGTAATTCGTACAAAAGATGTTTTCTGCTTCAGTTCCTGTATATTCTTACATCCAGCATAACCCATTCCAGCTCTTATTCCACCTGAAAGCTGGTAGATCACCTCTTCTACTTTGCCTCTATATGGGACAGCTCCCTCAACACCCTCAGCCACAAACTTGCTTCCTGAAAATTTACCGTATCGATCAGAGCCCTTGCTTAGTGCTCCCATGGAGCCCATGCCTCTGTATGTTTTATATTTTCTACCATTAATTATCATTTCGTTTCCCGGACTTTCGTCTGTACCGGCCAGTAATGATCCCAGCATAACGCAGTCTGCACCAGCTGCTATTGCCTTGACTATATCTCCGGAAAACCTGATTCCACCATCTGCAATGACGGGAACTCCATATTCAGAAGCAACATCGGCTGCATCCCCTATGGCAGTTATTTGTGGAACACCGATACCGGCCACTACCCTAGTTGTACAGATTGAGCCTGGGCCGATACCTACTTTCAAGCCGTCCACATCGCATGAAATAAGATCTTTTGCTGCATCAGCAGTTGCAATATTTCCAACAACAATGTCCACTGATAATTCCTTCTTCAGCTTTTTTATGGCCGTGAGTACATTTTCGTTGTGTGCATGAGCAGTATCTATAACAATAACATCTGCACCTTCCTTCTCCATGAGCAGTGCACGATCAACATCAAAGGGTCCAACTGCTGCGCCGACCATGAGCTGCCCTTTTTCATCCCTTGAAGCCAGTGGAAATTTGTGCCTTGTTGTGATATCCTTCGATGTTATCAATCCAACGACCTTGTGATTTTTATCGACCAGTGGAAGTTTCTCTATCCTGTGATCATAAAGGATTTTCCTTGCTTCTTCTGGATCTATATTATCATCAGCAAATACCACATCCTTTGTCATGATTTCCTTTACTTTCCCATCTTTCTTCTCTGAGAATTCCATATCCCTTTTCGTGACTATGCCAACGAGTCGTTCACCGACAACAACTGGAAATCCTGCGATACCCTTTGTTTCCATTATGTTTCTTGCAACACTTATTGGTGTTTCCTGATCGATCGTGTGGACATTCCTTATTATCAGTGATTCTGCCCTCTTTACCCTTCTTACCATTGTTGCCTCTTCATTTCTAGACATGTTTCTATGTATGATCCCAATGCCGCCTATTCTTGACATTGCAACGGCCATTTCCCATTCAGTTACGGTATCCATTGGTGAGGAGATTATTGGCGTATTGAGTTTAATATGCTTTGAAAATACACTTTTTATTTCTGTTTCCCTGGGTTCAATAGGCGATCTTCTTGGCATTACCAGTACATCATCAAAAGTTAATCCTTCCTTTGCTTTAGAAAGTTTTTCTGTATACATGTTGAGGTTAGAAAATATGAATATTTAAAACTTTATAAACTTATACGCTGTTTGCTTTTTCTCTTCCTGAATTTCCATTACAGATGGCTATTTTCTGATAGAGTTCTCATCAATCTTTTCGAGAAATATTTCTTCCCCAATTTCATCATAATAATCCATGAAAGTCCTGATTTCCTTTCTCATCAAACTATTAAGGTCATATGTGAGTGATTGATAATATTCATTCAGGATCCCTTTTTCCATGTTGTGTTCTTTCGATATCCTATCTAAATCCCTAGTTATTGTCCATCTTGGTATGTTCTTTAACGCCACGAGATTCTCATCAGTACCTCTGTCAGTCATGCTAACTGTTACTGCGTAAATTGAATGCATATTAAATATCTTGGAGATCATATGAGTGATATCGAATATAATCTTGGTATCTGTTCTATATATGTCAAGAGCCCTGTTTCCGATTACCAGTGCAAAATCTTCCTCTTTCAGTAAGTTTTCGACAGAATTACTCCTGCTCCTTATGAGTACAGAACCAGGAAACAATCTTTCAAGGATAAGCTTCAAAAAGAATGCAGTAGTTTCTGTTTCAGATGTTACTGCAACCCTCATCCCGGGGAATGGATCACTTCCATTTGATACTAGCAGATTTGAATCGGATTTTCCCCTTCCGGAAATTGTGGGCCCATCGGCCAGTGATAATGATTCTCTGTTCTTGAAATAATCAACAAGCGAGATCATAGAATAATCTACTTTCCCGTCGAGCAAATCTCTCAGATTGCTTCTGGTATCACTGCGGGATACCTCAAAATTCTCTTCTGCAAGATGGTCAAGAGGATCGCTGTGTATTAGATTGATCAATCTTAAACTGCTCAAAAGTATCCCTTCAGGTTATAAAATGTGTCCCTCTTTGCTGGTATTTTACCAATTTCGGATACAAGTCTTCCAAGTTCCTCGACAGTAGTCATTTCATGCCTGTTTGTAGCACCAAATATCTTTTCGCTTATGGCTGTTCCAACTAGATCGTTTCCTCCTCCAGTAAGCGCCATCTGACCTATTCCCTTACCCATTGATACCCAGTATACACTGATGTTCCTCATCCACTTTCCCATTATCATTCTGGCAAGAGCTATTACCTTGAGGTCCTTCTCACCGGAGGCAGGTTCCCTTACCTTTCCCATCTTCATTAGAGGGGTATTCTCCGGGCTGAACTTCAGAGGAATGAAAGATAGAAAGCCGCCTGTGGTTGCCTGCAGGTCCCTTAGTCTGACCATGTGATCGATGATATGGCTCCAATTTTCAACGCTTCCATATGTCATTGTGGAGTTTCCCTTGATTCCCATTTCGTGTATTATCTTGGCGTCCTCCAGCCATTTTTCTCCACTAATCTTCTCTTTTGTAGTCATTATTTTCCTGACCTCTGAATCAAATATTTCAGCTCCACCTCCAGTATGTGCTTCCATTCCAGCATTATGAAACCTTGTTACTGTTTCCCTGATTGAGTTGCCTGTAGTCCTTGCAATGAAATCTATCTCGGGTATGGTTAGTGCTTTAAGCGTTGCCTCTGGCATGTATTTTTTAACTGTTCTGAATATATCTTCATAATATTCCAGCGGAAGATAAGGGTTGAAACCTCCAACAATATGGATTTCTGTGGGATTGTACTGCCTTGCCTTTTCAAGTTCCCGTTTAACATCTTCTATGGATAGCTCATAACCCTTGTCTGTTTTTCCCTTAATTTTTGCCGGTACATAAAAGGCACATATGGGACAGCTGGCTGCACAATAATTACTGTAATTTATATTATATGAAACTGCAAAAGTGACTGTATTGCCAACCTGATAGTCTGTTAGGTTGTCTGCCATGGACATCAATTCCTGCATATTGAATTGCTCCAGTAATTCGGCTCCTTCCTGACGACTCAGTTTATGACCAGCTTTCAGGAGGTCAAGCCAGTAGTCCTGAGCATAAGAATTTATCATGATAATCATGGATTACTTGGTATCAAATAAAATTTTTTTAAAATAAGTTATATCTATTCGAATTTTGTAAATATGGTAGATGATGTTAAAATATTCTCTCAATATTATTTAAAAACACTCTTGGAAAATTGGTGAGAATATTTTAGTTAGCCTGTAGGAATGTTAACTTCTGTAATGATGGATTAACCTTTTAATTATAGTGGTTGTTGAAAAAGAATAGGAAACTTTGGTTTTTGTGAAGTGCCCTCCCGTATTGTTGATTGCTTCAAGTAAATAAAATTATTAAACAAGAACACAATTGGCATCCCATGAATAATGGGATAGAAGTACTATCTGTTCAGAGGTACATAGACCTTTCAAATGGTAAACCAATATATCAGGTAACAATGGCTGAACCTCATCAGGTTACTGATGAAATAAAATCTAGATTGCCAGATGACCAGAATTCATCAACCGAAATATATAGTAATATGGTACAATTCACTGTGCCTATAGATAAGGGGAAACTCTACCCGGTTGGGTCAACCTGGAAAATAGAGTTTTCAATAGATGGAACGTTAAATATTAAGCCACTGAAGAAACAATAGACACCTGATAACTTAAAGGATGATGTAAATGATGAATACTATGATGAATTGTTATTCTAAGGAGCTGCCTAAACAGATGTCAGAATATGTATCTATCCCCAAAAGAGGTTCCAAGAATCCCTTTCAAATAGTTCAAAACGGATACCAGCTATCTCAGATTCAAATTAAAACCCCATTTATCTTGATGCCTGTAAAGGGGCCATCTTTTATTATTGAAACTAGGCATAAGAGTGAGAGGTTCAGTTTAAACACACAGAAAGGTATTAAATACGATAATTTCTCAACTAGACTTCTTTCAGTGAAAGAAAAGTTAAGAGACAAATTCGTTGATGTTGATGAATATCAGAATATATTCTCTAAGACAATTAAAGAACTAAAATCCTTTGACGAACTCTTCGAAAAGCTATCCAATTTGAATGAAAATCAGTTATATGATTTTATTAAAGACGCAGTGAATGTAAAATTACTTCAGGAAACATTTGAGAAGTTAGACAATGTAGAAAAAAATATGTTTAAAAATGGTGCAATGAGGGAAACCAGGTTTGACTGATTATATTTTGGACACGAATGCTTTAGTAGCACTTGTAAGTGGCAGTAATGAAGCATTCAAAAAAAATTATTTCATGGCAAAAATTCAACAGGCAAACAATATTTATACAACTTCGCTAAATTATTATGAATTTATGAGAGGAGTTGATGCCATAAAAGACCAAAAAGCATTGAAATTGTTAAAAGAACATCTTACTGATTCAATACGTCTGATAACCTTGATTAGCGAAAAACAAGTCAATAAAGCATCTGAGATCTATAACAAAAATAAGAAAAGACATACTAAGAAAAACAGTAAAATCAAACCGAGTGATGTTGATGTCATAATAGCTGCAATTGCTATCTGCCGGAATGCGACAGTTGTAACACACGATGACGATTTTAGTGATATTCAAGGTTTAGTTTCAGAAAATTGGGAGTCGAAAAAGTAGATTAGTAAGACCTTCACTCTTTAAAAGTATTACAGTTTTTCTTATAATCATAGTAATTTATGTTTGTTAACATCATAAAACTTCAGTTACACTAAAAATCTCTATAACAATAATTTTTACTTCGCATAGATAATCATAATAATATTTACAATGGTTTATAACCTCTCGTTCAATCTAATATTTATGATATCAATTGAAAGGTCTCAG
>JAKAYH010000040.1 GCA_021826835.1 Thermoplasmata archaeon
TGAATATACAATCAGCGTGAGACAAGGGCCGGTAGATCAGCGGTAGATCGCCTGCTTTGCAAGCAGGAGGCCTCGGGTTCAAATCCCGACCGGTCCATTTTTCCATTATCTAATGGTTTTTATTAAGCAACTGTTTATGCTCTTATGGCCTTTGAGCCAAAGTGTCATAATTTACCTCTTAATGGGAATGTTCGAAGCGGATGCATGAGCATAATGGAAAAAGTGGTTGTTAAATTTCATGTGAAGTTTACAAATCTATGTATCAGAGCTAAATTATATCTAAGATCAACGATCCTGAATCGGGAAACAAAAAAAACTTCACATGCAACCAATGCAAATGGCACATTGATAAAAGTCCCGAGTCAACCACTTTTTCCAGGGTGTGAATTATTTGCAGAATTTTGATATAGTTGTGTTGATAAAGAAAAAGCGATATCAATTATATATGATAAAATTTCAAATATTATTATCCGATGTGTCGATGGTATTTGACGAACTTAGAAAGAGGCTATGAAAATGGAAAATGATTCTGCTTTAAGGGAAAGTGTATATAATCAAATTCTTAAAATCAATGAAGCTAAAGGTGTTTACGAGCTTTTTAGAATTCTCGGTTATCCCGAAAGTTCAATACTTGATCTTTCCTCGAGGAGAAAGAAATCTACATTTGAATTCAAGAAGGAAGATAATGAAAGAATAACGGAGATCTATTCTGTTTTAAATTTGGACGATAAATTACCCGTTTTTCTTTTAGAAACGACCACTTTGAGCCCATCTGTCATTAGATCTGTTACAAGCACATTCGACAGGCAATATATACAATACCTCCTAATCTTCACAATTGATTACGGTGAGCTTACTTTCGTATTTCCAGACAAAGAGAAGGTAGAGGCAGGGAAACATAAACTCAAACTTATAAAACTTAACTCTGTTAAAGAGGATATCAAAACTAAGAAGTTCTATTATAGTGTCATAGAGACTTTGGCAAATCTGAGTTATGAAAACCAAGCGACATGGAGAGAAGTTTGGAGAAACTGGAAAAAAGCCTTCAGCGTAGAGAGAGTTACTGAGGCTTTTTTTGAAGACTATAAAGAAGTATTTTTTAAACTAAGAAGCGAATTACATGAACAGAGAATTCCAAGCAAAGAATCCCATGAATTCACTCTGCAGTTCCTCAACAGAATAATGTTTATCTATTTCATATCAAAGAAAGATTGGTTAGAAGAGCCAAAATTTGTAGATTGGCTATGGTCAAAATATATTGGCCTTGGGAAATACAATTCTAATGAATTCTATGAAAAATGGCTTAAACAGGTATTCCTCAAGGCTTTTAATAACAGGGAAAATGAAATTAAGGGGTTGCCAGATAGTGTTATAAGAGTGATATCCAATGCACCATACCTTAATGGGGGACTTTTTAGGGAAAATAGACTGGATGGTTATAAGATACTTATAACAGATATGATATTCCAGAAGATCCTCAAATTCTTTGAGTCTTACAATTTCACAATAAAAGAGGATATGCCACTAGAATCGGAAATTGCAGTAGATCCTCAGATGATTGGTTATGTTTATGAATCACTTGCAAATGTAGCTGAGGAAATATACGATAGAAATGATCTCGGTATCTTTTATACTCCTAGAGTAGAAGTCGACTTTATGTGCCGTAGAAGTTTGGTTGAATACTTATCAAAAAATCTCGCAGAAATACCCAAAGAAAAATTTTACCATCTTATTTTTGATCCAGTTGAAGAGAGAGATAAGATAGTGGAATGGTTTACCAAAAACCAGCAATGGAGACGACTTGAAGATATTCTTAATGGCCTATCTGTTGTTGACCCATCTTGCGGCTCAGGAGCTTTTTTGGTAGGTATGCTGAATGTCGTATCAGATTTATATAGAATAATCTATAAGCATTTAGGAAACAGTATATCAGACTTTGCGCTGAAGAACCGGGTAATTGAATATTCCCTTTATGGTGTAGACGTAATGCCATGGGCGATTCACGCAGCAGAATTAAGACTTTGGCTCCAACTTATAGTGGATACTGAGTTTAAAAAAGAGGATTTGAGGCAATACCCACTTTTGCCAAACCTTAATCTCAATTTAAGAGTCGGAGATTCTCTAGTCCAAGAAATTGGTGGCATAAGTTTCAATTTACGAAATAACAACCTCAAGACCCACCTAAAGAGGAAATTAGAGGAGCTAAAACAGGAGAAGCGAAAGTACTTCGAGAATTCGCCTACTGCAAAATTTAACACACCTGAAGAGGTTAAAAAGGAAGAGATCAGATTATTTGAAGAAATTATAGATGAAAGAGTTGAGAGTCTTACAAATGAAATACGGGTCTATGAGCACGAAATAGAAATGGCAGGGTATCAGAAAACACTTGTCGGAGAGCTAGTTATAGATGAAAAGAAAGTTAAGATGATTTGGACAAAAATAGAGATCAGCAGAGAAGAAATGAGTAAATTGCGAGGAGTCAAGGACCTATTAAACGATCCTGAAAGGAAACCATTTGTATGGGATATAGACTTTGCTGAAATTTTTGCAGACAGGGGTGGTTTCGATATAGTTATTGGAAATCCCCCATATGTTACACGAACTAACATTTCTCCACCGAATATGTCAAAAAAAGAAGCTTCTAAAAAAGAGAGAGATGAATATAAATCAAAATTATCAGATTCATTAAAAAACCTCTTCCCACAAATTACCAAAATTGGTACAATGTTAGATTTGTATGTCTATTTCTATTTTCAAGGAATGGCTTTAATCAACAGCTATGGAACATTCTCTTTTATCACTTCTAATTCTTGGCTTAACGTTGGATTTGGAGAAACGCTAAGAGACTTTCTCGCTAAATTTGGAAATGGTGTTGAGATATTTGATACTAGGAAAAGAGTTTTTGACCATGCAAAGATAAATACAGTAATTGTATTTCTCAGCAAGCCTGAAGCTTTCAGAACACTTGAAGAAGAAAGTGTGCCGAAAAATAGAAATATTGTAAAGTTTATTTTATTCAAAGGCGGATTTGAACTGGCAAACACTAGAAATAATTTAATTATAGCAGAGAATGAAACCAACGTTTCTGATGGAGATCTTTCACTTTTTGCTATTCAACAAGATAAACTTGGGAAAAACTTCAATGGGAAGCTAACAGAAACAGAGAAGGTTATCCGTGAAAACTGGAGTCTATTTAGGGCCCCAGATGTTTTTTTTAAGGTGATAGAAAAAGATAGAATACGTCAATTATCTAAGGTTTCAAGAGTCAAAGTTGGATATAGGACAGGTGCCAATGACTTCTATTACTTAAGCAAGAAAGAAGCCTCAGAAAAGGGTATAGAAGAAGAGTTTCTAAAGCCAATAGTAACAACTCCCAAGGAGTGTAAAAACATACTTTTAAGTTCAGATAAACTTCCCTACTTAGTTTTCATCTGCGACAAATCAAAGTCGGAGCTTTACGACACCTACGCGTTAAAATATATAGAAGAGGCAGAGAAAAAAGAAATAGAGGTCAAGAAAGGTCCAGACAAAGGAAAGAAGCTCAGAGGATACCAAAACCTTGAACTTATAAGGCTGTCCGGACGAAGGAACTGGTACTCATTAGGGGAAACTGTTCCACCTTATATTCTCGTCCCTCTTATATATTACAAAAGACCTGTAGTCTGCATCAATAATAATGCTCTTAATGATGTTAATATGGTAGGGATCCACCCGTTCGAAGAATATAAGAGCGAAAGATTAGCTCTTTCACTCCTCTCTACATTTTCTCTCCTTAATTATGAGCTATTTGGAATCTCAAATCTCGGGGAGGGGAGTCTCAAACTCAATCCAAGTTATATTGAAAAGTGCAGGATATTTGACCCAAAGTTCTTATCGATTCATGAAGGAATCTTAACGAAATTTGCACAAAGAGAATTTAGAGACGTTTTTGAAGAAATTGGTATAGACTCAAGCATGTCGATACGAGATCAGGACCCTGTCCCTCTTCAAGATAGGGGAGAGCTTGACAACATTATATTTGACGAATTAGGACTTACTCAAGATGAGAGAAAGGAAGTTTACTGGTCAGTTTGCGAGTTGGTGAAGCAGAGGATTGACAAAGCTAGGAGCTTGAGGGATTAGAATGACCAATTCCTTTACCGTTTATGTAGTTCCAGAGGTATTAATTTGGTTGAGAACAAGTGCCGGATGGGAAATAGGTGATGTTGCCAAGTTACTCGGAACATCTGAGGATGTAGTCAAGGAAATCGAATCAGGGAAAAGGAATCCGACTATGAGTCAATTGAATATCCTTTCAAAAAAATATCAAAGACCGATTGCGTCATTCTTTTTATCAGAGCCAAAGCAGGAAAAGGCAATGCCAAAGGATTACAGATTCCTATCTAACAAGATCAATGTATTTGACCGAAAAACTATCATTGTTATACGTAGAACCAGAAGTCTACAGAATCTAGGCAATGAACTTTCTCTGAATATCAATTATGCTTCAAAGACTGAAATCAAAAAAGCTAAACTCACCGATAACCCCGATCTTATTGCTTCTGAGTATCGAAAATTGCTGTATCTTGACCTTGAGAAGCAAAGAAGGTTTAAAGATGCTTACAAGATGTTTGGGTATCTAAGGGATGTACTTGAGAACCTCAATATCTTCGTTTTTCAATTCTCAATGCCTATTGATGATGCTAGAGGATTCGCATTAGCAGATGAAGTTCCTAATATTGTAGTCATAAACTCAAAGGATAGTATCGAAGCACGATTATTTACCCTGATGCATGAGGTTGGACACATTATGCTTGGGGAGACCGTCGTAGATCTTCCAGATGAGTCTTTGGTGATAAAAAGCAATATAGAGGAATGGTGCAACGCATTTTCTTCAGCGTTCCTGTTGCCAAATGAGGTCTCTATTGATTTATTCAACAAGAACAATGATTCCCTCACTAGAACGGATACCCTGAATACATTGTCAAGGAAATATAAGGTTAGCAAAGCAGTACTACTGGTAAAAATGGTAAATTTGGATTATATTTCAAGGCAAGAATTCGAGTCAGTATTTGCCAGATATACTTTCAGAGAAGAGAGGGTGGAAACGAAAAAGAAGCAGGCAAAAGGAACGACATCGGATCAGAGATGCCTTTCAGAAATGGGGAATAAATTCGTATCTCTTGTTGCTAATAATTTTGACAAGGAACTCATAACCTACAACGATGCCCTCAGCTTCTTATCTATAAAATCTAAAAATTTCGATAAAGTTTTGGCGAGAGCGAGAAAATGACTTCAAATCACTACGTTATAGATACATCATCGTTTGTAGATCTCAATAGACACCACCCTATTGATGTGTTCCCTAGTGTGTGGGCTAATTTGGAATCATTATCTAAAAAAGGACTTTTGGTAGCTCCTGTTGAGGTTTTACATGAGATTAATGAGAGAGATGACGAACTCGCTTTATGGGCTAAAAATAATTATGAACTTTTTCGAACACCTACAAAGAAGCAGATTGAAATACTGAGAGAAATACTAAAAAATTATCCTGCTTTGGTAAAAGAAGACAGGAAATATGATGCAGATGTCTGGGTAGTGTCTCTTGCAGTTGAGATAGCCAGAGAGCCTCAGCAAACCATAATCCAAATAAAAAAAATAGTTGTAACTGAAGAAAAACTTCGAGGAGATAAAATCAAGATACCATATATATGCCAAAAGTATGGAATAGAATCTATTGGCATTATTGAAATGTTAAGAATAGAAGGATGGAAATTCTAGGGTGATGATGGCATGACACTGCATAAAGAGATAATAGATAATAGTGATAGCAATAAACTAGTTAGTTTCTTAAATGATGCACTGAAGGAGAATGGGAAAGGCAATTTTGACATAGCTAGTGCCTTTTTTAACATTAGCGCTTTTGCTATGATAAAGGAAAACCTTGATCAGGTTGAAAGATTTAGGTTGTTATTGGGGGAGTCTCCAGAGATCAAGAACGATAACACATTAGGGGATGTTTTACTTGATGAAATAAAGAAAGAAGTCGAGGGTTTTGGTCTTTCAAAGGATTCGGATACGACAGTAAGACTCTTCATTGACTTTCTGAAAAGAAAAAATGTCGAGGTGAAACTTTTTGAGAAATTTCTTCACGGCAAAGCCTATATCTTTGATGATCGGGTAGTGATAGGTTCTTCTAACTTTACTAGCTCAGGTCTAACACGCTATGGGGAACTGAATACCTGGAGACAAGAATCCCAGGCAATTTACACCAGAAAGGAATGGTTTGAAAAATTTTGGGATGAATCTATAGATTTCAAAACACAATTGATAGAGATTCTTGAAAATTCGAGATTTGGTAGTAAAGAATACTCTCCTTATGAAATTTACATAAAAACACTTTATGAGATGCAGAAAGATGACATAAGGGAGGAACAAAAAGAGGATAAACCCATAGGATTACCAGAAACTAAGGTAAATTTGGCACAGTTCCAGGAAGATGCTATAGCTAGAATATGGACGAGAATGAAGAAATACGGGGGGTGCATCGTAGCAGACTCTGTAGGGTTAGGTAAAACGTGGATTGCAAAAAAGGTACTAGAACAAATTGGCTACTACGAACGAAAAAATATTTTGGTCATATGTCCCGCTCAACTTCGAGAGATGTGGAAAATAGAACTTAAGAATATTGACACAAAGGAGAATATACTATCGCAAGAAGACCTAGCATCCGAATCCTATTTGGGCAAAGCTAAACGGGTTCTTGGAGGACAATTGGACAATGTAGAATTAATCGTTGTCGATGAAAGCCACAATTTTAGGAACCCCTTATCAAATAGATGGGAAAACTTTTTCTCATTGGTAAATGACTATATCTCAAGCTCAGGGAAAAAGCCGTATATACTATTTTTGACCGCAACTCCTATTAACAATACTCCATGGGATCTGTATTGGCAAATTATGCTACTTGTGTTGATGAACAGATCAGCATTTATCAAGGAAAACATTCCCGATTTATTTAAGTTCTTTAGAGTGGCCAAAGACCAGCCATCTCTCTTGAATGATCTATTGAATGAGATATCTATAAGGAGAACTAGAGACTATATTATTGAGAATTATCCCGATGCATATATAATAGTCAATCATCCTAATGGCGAGACTGAAGAGCACAAAATTACATTTCCTAAAAGGGTCCTTGAAAACGTCAAATACAATTTAGACAGCACATATGAAGGGATGTACAAAGAAATTTCAGTGACTCTTACTAAAAAACTTACAATGGCATATTACCGCATCCTTGAATATAGAAAGGAGGTTGTCAAGACAGAAGAAGAGAAGCTTGCACTGGGCAGAATGATAGCTATTGAAGGCATATTCAGAACAATTTTGTTAAAACGTCTGGAAAGTAGTGTCGATTCTTTCAGAAAAAGTATACATAATCACATCAATTTTCTTGAAAAGATGAAGCTATATCTAAAGGATGGAAAACTCCTTTCAAAAGATAGTTACATAAAGTACATTCTAAGGTCTTATGACGATATAGAGGACGGAAGCATAAAAGAGATACTGGATGATTTCAGGCTTTCCGAATATCGCATTGATGATCTTTTCCAGGACATAGATACAGACATAGATTTACTCAAAAATATTTTAGAGAGAGTAAAGAGAATTAAACCTTCAGATGACTCAAAACTCAAAGTATTAAAAGACAAACTTCTTGAGTTGTCAAAAGACGGTCAGATTGTGCTTTTTACATATTATGCGGATACATTAAACTATATCTATGAAGAGATCAACAATGATGATAGGTTCTCAAATCTCAGGATAGAAGCAATTTCCAGCTCTGGTGTTACAAACAAGAGTCCAGAAAAGCGTGAAGAGATTATAAATGAATTTTTCGACAAAAAAATTAACATTATTCTTAGCACAGATGTACTTTCAGAAGGACGGAATCTTCAAACTGCGAAGTATCTGATCAACTATGATCTACACTGGAATCCAACTAGAATGATTCAGAGGGCAGGTAGGATTGATAGAATTGGATCATCCTACAAGGAAATCTATGTCTACAATTTTTTCCCTGAAGACGAACTTGAAGAATTTCTCAAGTTAGTTCAGGCATTACAAAGTAAGATTATAGATATCGACGATTCAGTTGGTCTTGATCAATCAGTACTTGGAGAAGAAATACATCCTAAGGTCTTTGGAATAATCAGACGTATCAAAGGTAAAGACGAAACACTTTTTAAAGAGCTGGAAGCCGATCTTTTTGGAGGTGGGGAGCTTTTTTATCAGCCTTTAAAGGCATTCCTCAAAGATAAAGGAATTGAAGAACTAGATAAAATTCCCTTTGGAGTATTTAGCGGGTTGAAGCGGGAAAAAATTTCTGGAATCTTCTTTTACTATGAGTATCAAAAAGACTTTCATTTCTGGTATTTGTACGATATTAAAACCCATAATTTTATAACTAGTAAAACTGACATTTTGGATTACATAGCGTGCAAGAAGGATGAAAAACGTAACATTCCATATTTCTTTGAGAACGTCTATGATGTAAACAAACTGGTTTTGGAAGAAATTGAAAGAACTTACAAAGAAATAGAGCTCAGCAGCAGTCAGGATTCTCAACTAAAGGAACTTAGTCGGTCAAACAGTACTAAATTCATTAAGAAAATGATTGATGAAATTGAGATACAGATGAATGATTATTATGATACGTACCCAAATGACACTTCAGTGGAACACGTGTGGGAACAGATCAAATCAAAGATACTTTCGCTCCCCCCTACTAAGAAAAGATTACAAGTGTTAAGACAAATATGGTCGTCTTACAAGAAAGATGGTGATTGGAAGAAGATGATAGAAGAATTAGGTAATTTCTTGGCCGAAAAAGGGATGTTTAAGAAGGCAAACATAGAACCATTTGACCCCAGTAAACTTAGATTGGTAACCTTGGATTTCGTTTCATAATCACAAATCATTGTAAAATGTGAAAATACTATTGGCTCTTAGGGATGGTATAAGTTTTGTGCTCGCCAATGTAAACATTAAAATTGTTCCCGCAATATGAACATCTATATCGTGATACCTCAAACACATTAAAAGTCCATTTTTTCGTTGGAGAATTTTTGTTTTCTTTCTCACATACTGGACACTTCATTGTTAAGTAATATACCTTCCCGGCTAAAATCTTTCGATTTAGTAATATATATCAATTAAAGTTGAATAATTCTTAAAAAGGGTAGTATGGAACCTCTTTTGAAATTCTCAATATACTCGACTCTACTGCTCTTTACGTCAATCGATAACCACCCATTTATCAATCACATATTCATTCTTAGTGTGTAATAGTAAACACTAAGTTATACGAGTCGGAGACTTAGCTATATAGCCAAGTCCGGATTTTGGTGTAGACAACTTCAATTTTTTAATGGTTGGGATTTAACTCATTTTGTTCGTTTACTCATTTTCCTTTAAAATTTCTTCAGTTTCACAATTAGACTCTTTTAGAAGAGTCTCTTATTCACTTTGTTTATTCATGTGGTGTCTGAACTAAAAGCTTATGGTTTATTTCAAGATTTTAGCACCTTTCTCATTTGGTGTTCTTCATCACCAACCACAAATGCTTATTCCATTTTGTTCCGGTTTGCAAAATTTTTTGGGTATTTCGGAAATAATGATCTCTTTTGAATTACCATTTGAAGGGAAATGGAATGAGAAAATTTATGACTGTATATTCTAGCCAAGTTCAGTGAAAGATTCTGGGAAAAGTGGTGTTGTATCAATATATTTTTCAATTGTATAATGGAAAACTAATGGCAATTCCTTATAAAACATGAGGTAAGTTAGGCAAACATAAATAAGGTAATATTAAAATAATATGTGTGATTTGTTAATTTATGATGAAAGAAAATTCCCTTATATCCATGATTAAGAGTGAAATTGGCGAAGATTCGTTTTACAAACAAAATTTTTCCAACGACGGTCAAAGGTTTGTTGCGTGGTATTTGAGACGGGTATTACTCAGACCACCATCTGCAATTAAGTTCGAATTGACAGATAGTCCCAATGATAAGAAGATTGATGCTATAGTAATTGATGACGATTCTAGGGAAGTTTTCATTATTCAAGGAAAATATCTTTCAGATATTCAGGTAGGACCTGATTCTGTTAATGAAATATTGGCTGCCTGGTCTCTTTTGAAGCAGCCCAATTCTATTCAGTCAAACGGGAACAGAAAGCTTGTGGAAAGAATAGAAGCTTTTCGAAAGGCGTTGGAAGATGAATACGAAGTAGAGTTCAGGTTTATAACTACTACTGGGTTCACCGATTCAGCTGTTGCCTCTGCGAAGACTTTTAGGGAGCAATTTGAAAACGATCCCGAGTTGACAGCTTCACTTCTTCTTGTCGATTTACAACTTCTAGGGTCTCAATTTGAAGAGGCAAATGCTAAGGATTTACCATCCATTAATCATGAGTTATCTCTTGACGCCAGTAAAGTACTTGTGTCAGAGGATGGTATTATAAAGGCAGTTTTAGCGATAGTGCCGTTAAATGAATGTATAAGATTTCCTGGAATAGCTGATGGTAGACTTTTCAGAAAAAATGTTCGTCAATTCTTAGGTACCACAAATAAAGTTAACAAGGGACTGAGGGCAACTCTTAACGGGGAAAGAGCTTCAGATTTCTTCTTCTATCATAATGGTATCACTGCAATTTGCCGTAAGATAACAATAAAAGATGTAGAAAATGGAACGAAAAAACTCTATCTTGAAGACCTTAGTATAGTTAATGGTTGTCAATCACTTGCTACAATTTATCAGTCATCAGATAGAGTTCGCTCTCTTAATAGCAATATGCTGTCAT
>JAKAYH010000041.1 GCA_021826835.1 Thermoplasmata archaeon
GCTAAGTTTTCCTAAATGCAAATATATCCCAAGAAGCTCTGGCATAATATAAATAATTCAAGTTAAAAAAAAATATTAACAAGATAATACTTGAACTTTATCAGTTATGGGACCGTTGAGATTTGAATACAATACGGTTTAGGAACGATACTTTTATTAGCACCCTAATGCTTAACAGGTATGGCCGGTCCTAAAAAGAAATATGAAAGCCTCATGGAGAATGCAGATCTAAGGCGATGGTATAACGAAAAGGCACGTAAGTCGTTGATAACAGCCGATACCTATCTGCGGCGACTGGGATCATTCTGCAACTGGGCCTCATTGATGCCCTGGGAACTCATATCTAGAAACGAAAAGGACATAACGGACCTCGTCTCAGACTATGTCTCCTATGCAGAGGAGAAAAAACTGGCCGGCCAATATATCCTTTCAACGGTGAAAGCCATTAAGTCTTGGCTTAATCATAATGGTCTTAAGTTGACACGTAAAATAGAGACCAAGAACGGATCCTTGAATACAACATTAGCTAACGAACGCATTCCTACCCAGAGCGAACTTAAGAAAATATTCGCATCCGGAGACCCAAAAGCGAGAGTAGCATGTGCAGTCATGGCACATTCAGGGACACGCCCTGAGGTACTGGGCAATTATATCGGGGATGATGGCCTTAAGCTGAAGGACCTTCCGGATCTCAGAATTGAGGATGGTAAGGTCACGTTTCAGAAAATCCCCTCTATGATAATAGTAAGGCCCGAGCTGAGCAAAGCAAGAAAACAGTATATTACTTTCTTGGGCAACGAAGGGTGCTTTTACGTGGCTGCGTACCTTGAGCAAAGAATGGCGGAAGGGGAAAAGCTGAGTATGAATTCACCACTGATTACGCCCTCCAAATTCGCATTGCGTGATGAAACATCGCATATAAGGACCATAAACATCGGCGATATTGTGCGGCAGGCCATAAGGGCATCAGGGTTCAAAGGAAGGCCCTATGTGCTCAGGTCATACTTCGATACTCAGTTAATGCTTGCAGAATCGAAAGGCCTTATCCTCAGGGATTACCGGCAATTTTTCATGGGGCATGTTGGGGATATAGAGCACCGGTATACATTGGATAAGGGACGTTTACCTGAGGACGTAATAGAAGACATGAGACAGTCCTATGCTAAATCTTTAAAGTTTCTTGAGACTGAGGATCACGGCATGAAAGAAGAGGACATCGCCAAGATAACCACGGAGACTGCGATTATGATCCTTGAAACTGCATACGGAATAAAGCTCCAGGATAAAGAGAAAGAAGAACTCATGGCTCTGGATACAAACGAATTCCAGGAAAGGTTGAAGGAGATATTCAAAGATAAGAAAGCTGAGATCCTTAACAATGGCAATAAACACAAGACTATACCTGAAAGGGAGCTCGAAACATATCTCAACAATGGATGGGAACTTGTGCAGATATATCCGAAAGGAGACAAAGCGGTGATCAAGCTCCCATCTTAGGACCATAACGTTAACCTTGAAAAGTTGATATCCAAACTATACCATACGTTTTGTTTGTTATCGATTATTTTTTACTTTCGATTATCGTTTTATTCAGTTTTTTAGGACTTTTGTACCGAAAATCGGCGATCACCCAACATATAGATATATCTATTAACGAAAAGAAGCGAACAGAAATTACAAAAGGGTCATTAATACACACCGGGACAATGAAGAATACTCGAATAAAGACGGTCTTACTCAAGTATTCGATAAGCAGGCACCAAAAAGAGTTCGTTATTGCTCAACTATCCGGTCTAGAACAGGGTCAGCAAACAATCTTGGACAATGAGGACGATGACATGGGAAACCCCCCCACTAAAAATAACAACGAAGATAATGATAAAAAAACAGATCCCCCCTTCCAAAATGATAGATCTCATCGATCTGATAGATCAGGGTTGCAAGGAGAACACGTAAATTCCGATGTCCAGAGTGAAGATGAAGGAGGGAACGGGAATATATGGACTAAGGATCTTCCCAACAACGGTGGACTGAAAGGACTGTATGGACAGAATTCAGTCCTAGGGGACCAAAGAGTCCAGGGTACCGCCCCCAATGTCGCTTACTCTCACTTAGAGGAAGTTAAAACTCTGTCAAGCCTTACAAACGCTGAGATCCAGAATGAAGATTTCATAAGCGGGGTATTCACGAAAGTTTTCTTTTCGAACAATCAAATAACGGAATACATAGTATATAACTAACCTTGTCAGATTTCTGGTTTAGGTTTTCTGAGATCTGTCAACAGTCCTTTTTACTGGTAATTATTCTTTTAACCTATTATTGGGTTATATTATGATGAACATTTGCTTCAAATCTTTACACTATTTTCTGTATCTCATGGGAAATATCCACTTATATCCTCTAGGCTCTCCGTCAAGAGAATAATAATAGTGAACATCGATCAAATTATATCTTACTATATTACGTGACACGATTTTTCCATCATGATAAGTGGGAACTTCAAGATCGAAGTTATCATCTCCAACGCTGACGAGCAATCCAGAATAAGTTCTAAGGTCTTTTTTGGATGTCACTCTGACGGTCACCTTGACATTTCTGCCTATCAGAGGCGTGAGCCCTTTTCTCATATTTTCAATAAATTCGAGATCGCTCATTCTCTCTTTCATATCTTCCCCCAATCAACTTTCTCATTTCCACTCTGTCACTATCTTCGAATGGAATATTAATATACTCCTCATATTGTTTTGTCGTTGTATGGCCATGGGTTAATGCAACCTGCAAAACCTTGTCTAGATAATAAAACGCAAGCCATAATTCCATTGTCTTTCTGAAAGATTTGTTTTTTTGTCGTATTACAAAGAGATCTTTTTGATGTCTGCTCAATTTTATTTCCGCGAACGAGATAAAGAGTATTGAGTTATATTCAATGAGTTCGGACATCGAAGATACGGTGACTTCCAAAGATAGATATTAACATGGCTAATATAGACCGTAACCTGATGTGGACAGTACCGCTAAAAATCTATGTTACTTAATAAAGTAAAAACTGATTAACAAATCTTTTTCTCTTAGACGGGATCGCCTATGTCCGTTTAATTTTTTACGCGAATACTATAAGATTTAATCAAAGTTTTGAGCAAATACACACCTCACCATTGGTATAACTCATATGGAAAGCCGTTTTGCGCACCTCAGGTCGAATAGGTAAATTGTGAAATGAAATCATCCCTATGAAATACTTTGATTTTTATTTCTGATTCAAACATCTTCGTCTTAACAATAAGCTCATTATCTGTTGAAACCAGTATAGGAGAAGGTACCTTGAGCAAAAGCTGTATTAGATACGCATCTTCGTAAGGTATATGTTTTAAAATCTCTTCAGGTAGTCTGGGTAAGTCGTTACTCCTAATGATTTCGCACTTCTCACTATTTATGATCACCATTTCAAACAATAGATGCATGAATTTATGCGTAGGTTCTTTAGGGTTAGCAGCAAATTTTCTTAATTTAATGATCCATGGACTTTCATCAAGTATGAAAATCTTGAACTGATCCTCATTAATTATCTTTGACAGAAGCACACTTGTTTCTCTTAGTTTCTTCTCACCATTGTCGCCATTTAAGTCGTGAAGAAACCACTCGTTTAGAATTAGATTATTCAATTAAAATCCTTCTTAGGAACTAGGCGTCGTAAAATCCTTCAGAACTTCCAATTCTGCTTCAAGAAAATTTTTAAGTCCACCTGCTAGCTGCCCCCTTTCATTAACTTCTTGTAGCTTCAGCTTTGTATCGCCGTTCTCCCTCTTTACCCAATACATTCTCAGTTGTTCTGGTTTGATCTTTGAGGCTGGAATCAAATTAAGTGCAGATGATACCATGATTTCACTATGTGTTGAAATTAATATTTTCTTATTTTTCTCAATTGCAATCTCTGCCAAAGTCTCTATTAGCTTTGAACAAGCTCCTGGATGAAGGTGAATTTCCGGCTCCTCAATCAGTATTATTTCTGATTCGGAATCAAGGACTTTGGCGAGGAGATAAACTAATTGGTTGAGGCCAAATCCTTCGTTAACAAGTTCTGAAGAATTATTGCTTGATCTCTCTAAGGCATCTAAGCTGAAAATAGCAGTACCTATCTGGGCTCTGACTCTCAATTCTTTGTCAAGCACTTTTTCTAAATACCTCGATACATCATACTCTAAGTATTTGTTTTGAGCCAACTTAGTCGCTATCTCATCTTCAGACAACAGAAAATTTGATAACCCTACGGGAGAATACAACGGCTTGAAAAACCCGCGTCTGACTGGAACAATTTGAATCTTCTTAATGATCTCCAGAAAGCCATTGAGAGCGGATTGAAGTTCTATAACCTCCTGCTGTATATGAGGGTTAACGTTGCCTTTTATGTTGAATGTCAGTCCATTCCAGTAAAACTCTATTTTCTGTTTTGGTTCTTTAGACGTTTCAATTAAAAAATTAGTAGATTGATTTAAGGGATATGGGAATATTACCTTCAGCTTAATGTCTATTTTTCTCTTTTTATCAACATATGAAAATTGCCCCTCATTTTTTGAAATTAATTGAATCCCAAAGGCACACCCTAATGGATCATCCAACTCAATTTCAATGAAGATACGGTTCTTTCCGTCATGAGAATAGACTACCTGGTCATAGCCACCAAGTGATATGAATTGATAATTAAAAAACCCCTCTGGAGATTGATTTGGATTTAAAACTATGTTTTTCAGTGTCATGAGTGAGTACATAAAACTTGATTTTCCTGAGCCGTTGCGCCCGTACATAATTGTAAGCGGCGCAATGTCCATAGTTTCTGCCTTTATTGAGCGGAAATTATTTAAAATGAGTTTCATACTATTAATGATAGAACATACTCCTACTTTAAATTTTTAGTGCCGCCTGACATCCTTAAGAGGAAATACAAAAAATTATTGACCAGTCGGGATTTGATTAATTTTTCAACGCAACACGAAAATTATCTTAGTAGAATTAGATCACGGGTAATTACAAAACGGGGGATCTTTTAAAGCTCCTCTGTTTTCTTTAGACTGAAAAGTTCGATATTCGATTATGAGAACCCTGAGTAGTTATGTGACATATGGGATGCCTCGCTTTTTAATCTCTGAAAGGAATGAAAGGCTAAGCTAACTGACTTTTTTCTTAGAAGAAGTATATTCCTTATTAAATTTATTAATAACATTCACAATAAACTTGGAAGCTTTACTGTATTGATCCAAAGCTGTATTTTTGTTACTCATGAGCTTAGATAAATCGTCCGGATCACTAATGATATAGCCGTGTCTTTGCTCGATTAATGGCAATCTGGAAAAATCGCCATGAGCTGCAGCATTTCTTCTTTCTACGAAAACGTTATTGCATATAGTGTCTCCCGGATTCAATAGGCAGCTGCACTCATAACCACATTTCTCAACATTATGAAGCATCTTGTCCCCCAAAGCGTTGTTCCTATAAATTATATAGCCTGTTTTAGTTTTGATTACTTTGTTCCATTTTTCAGTATAATATACCGGTCCGTTAACAGTGTCAACTTTAATCCACTCATCTTGAGTGTGCTCACAGTCAGAGCTCATATGGCGTTGTCTAAAATCAATGTACAAGATCACGTTACAAATTCTTTCTACGGCTGCTGACGAAGCGACAATAGATAGATTGAACTCACCCATTATGTAGTTTATGGAACCACTCCTCATAGTTTCTATACTCCCCCATACTTCGTTGCGCAAGAAATCGTTTTCTACACTATCAGAAATAAAAGTCCAAAGATTATATTGCCATTCACTGTATAGCGAATCCAGATCCTTGATCCTTTTCTTAATTTCTGTTAGTCCCGTTACTGAATTATCAATGCTCGTTCGGAAAAATTCATCTAGGCTGGAATACTCACGATCACTTCTAAACATAGAGAGACAAACTTTAACAACTTATTAATTTTGTCTATCCCTTAACGTTTCAACTGAGTTCTGTCTGAATAGTATGTGGAGTTAGAAAGAGGTATTAATGGGATAGTACATAGGTTACAATTTTTTAAGCAAGAAAGCTCCGATCTTTAGAGATGAAAGCATGTTAGATCGCAAGCCTAATAAAATGGGAGAGGTTAAGTGAAATCATGAACGAAAATGAGATAAGCTTTCTAAACGGATATATAAAAGCGAACCTTAATTTTGTAAGAAAGATAAAAACGGCTAAAACGTTGGATGAAGTAAAGGAGATTGCATCAGAGATTGAAGAAAAGGCAATGAAAAAATTAGAAGAAACAATGGTGGACCTTTGACCATAGATAATTACGACGCGAAAAAAAGCGAAATGGTTATATGTAACATTGTCGAGGTCGTACCAGCATCGTATTACTCTAGGAGATGATTATGGAAAACAACGATGAAAATATAATTTTTTCTTTGGTTTATAGGTTAAACGAAAGCGTAAGCTATACAAAACTACAAGAATTGCTGTTCATAATTAAAAAAGAAACAAACATAAGACTCGATCTGCATTTTACTCCATGCAATTATGGCCCGTTTTCAAAAAAAGTGTACGATATTATTGAAAACATCGAAGAACGTGGCTTAGTAAAAGTTGAGTCCCTGAATGTCCAGGATAAATCACTTAGATTAATTACCCTTACAAGCGCTGGAAAAGCTGAGGGGGAAAAAGCCTATTCAGAATTGAACGAAAAGTACCGTTCTTCTCTTGACGACATCATCACCAGATGGGGCAGTGAACCTTTAATGTCCATAGTTCTCTACACGTATCTCACATACCCTGAAATGACTAAGAATTCTGTTATTAAAGATAAACTGCTTAACTAAAATTATTTAAGAGAGTGGCATCATCTAAAGAATTCTAGAGTTGTGTACCTGCATTGTGATCGTCATTCTAGTGCCCATCTATCTTGCTATCATTCATAAAAAATGAGATAGAATCACAGCTAGTGCTATGATAAGACTTATTATAACCCCGATATACCAATTACGTTCTTTTGAAAATTCTTTTTTCATGACCTCCTCAGCTTCATGAATTTTATTTTTGCATTCCAGATCAATGACTCTACTTTCCAAGTCTACGATTCTTGATGGAGGAGCAGTTATTTTGTCCTTTTGTTCAGTTGATTCATAACGAAGAAAATCAGCTTGGGAATTTAAGTCTGATGGGTTAGTTTCAAACTCTTTAGAATCTTCAAGTGTTGACATTTTACCTCTTCAAAATTAATTGAATAAGCAATCTATTATGGACATAAACAAAATCCATAAAACTCCTGCCATTCCTACCTTCAATCTTCACTGAGTTACCATCGTTTGATTCGAGGTCAAATTTGATGGTCAATAATCCCTCACCTAAGGGAACAATGTATGTGTTAACTATTGTAACCTCAGCTTCAACATTCAAATTGGAAATTTTGACGTCATTGAAGGTCCACTGTTCGCCACTTGAACCGATCATCTCAGTTAGCATAATATTTCTGGCAATACCTGTAAACAGCAATGAGCCTACATTAATGAGCTTGATGGAAACTAAAACTGGTTCCCCTCCATATAGTTCGTTAGGCCTCAAAATGTTTTTTACTTCTTGGCTATAGTTACCTTCAAGCTTAAGTTCTACTCTAATATTATACTCTTTTTTTTCTCCAACCATGCATCGTCACCGCATAAGGAAGTATTTAGGAATATGTATGACCCTTTATAATTATTTCTCATATTGTCATAAAGTAGAGGCACAAGCATTACGGGATACACCATGTTTCACCGTTTTTCAGGTAAAATGACTAATTTGACTTTTAAATACCTGAAATATAGAGTTAAATTGAAGATTTTATGGAAACCTCTTTACAATAATCTATCCGACTTAATAGGGATCTCATGTTTTAAGGACTGGCAATTCTTATCATCTCCCTGGACATGTTCCCTGCTTCCTTATTTAACATAATCACGAGATTGTATGCAATGCTCTTCAGGCTAATTGCACTGTCATAGGATCTGTTGGTGGTGTACCAGATGTCCTCTGCCCCCATGATCTCCTCAAGTACAGAGAACGTCATCTCTATTTCCCACCTCAGGGAATACATTGACGAGTATTTCCTCTTGGGACCTATTCTTATCCCGTGTCAATCACTGGAATGAAATGAGTGGTCTCTATGACGTAGTCATATATCTCGGATGTGTCATATAACGAGTCTGTAGGAATGTAAGAGAAGTTTCTTACTGAGTCAATGAGATCTTGCGATGCTCTGGAATCATGACCTCTAGGATATACGGAATATCTGCAACTGGATCAGAATTTTCACTATCTATCTATCCGTGACCTTTCTCTTCCGATCATCAGGCGAAACTATCTTGTTTAAGAATTCCATAATCAACGGAATATGCTGTTTGTGAATATCCCAAAATTATAAACTGGTGGATAACGTTTGACATCAGTTGGACATTTCATGAAACTTAAGGCACTCTAATTATTTAATATTTAACTCGTCTTTCGCATATAGTTCAATCCCTTCAAATTGATTCTCCATTTTCTTTTTCATCTTTTTAATTTTCAACGGCAAATATGAGAGGGCCGAAATAAACGCCGCAACAAGCACAATTATAGAGCTCGCTCGCAGAATAAAATAAAACGTATTTCCAACAACACTCGCCACGACTGTAAACAATATGAAAACACAAAATCCATAAAAAATTGGTCCACGAAAGTCTTCAGCGCTGATAGAAGCTGTAAAATCTTTTACAAAACTTGCAGAATCAAGCATTAAGTTTATTAAATCGTAATTATCGAGCACAATTTCATTAATTTTCTGTGAAAAAACTCTTTCTATAATCGGAAAATCTGATTCCAAAGATGGATCATTGCCCCCAGCCTCTTTGGAATATTTTATCAGCATATCCATACCGTTTTTCGCAATTTTGGTAAATGCCTTCGAAGTTATCTCATTCGCTTTCTTTTTTATATGGGTGGCACTTGAATTATATTCCTCTATTTTTTTACCGTTTAATTTATTTATAATATAATCTATAAGTTCCCAAAAGCCAGTAATGCTAATATTCAAGAATTACACCTCAAACTTTCTTATCATCCATGAGTTATTTCGGGCCCCATAATAAGTAATTTGAATGTCATTTTCGTAAAATTAGTTATCCTGAATATATTCAAAAAGCTGTTCTTGACAGTACACAATGTAATTTTTATGTACACAAAATTTAAAGTATAATTTATCATGTAGATAAATAATGAATCATGGAGATCACGGTAAACGGAACCAAAGGAGAGTTAGCATCCTTATGGATATACTAAATGGTCATAACACACTCGAGGAGCTAAAACACCTTTATACCCATAAAATGGCCCTAAAGGATGCGCTCAGACATATTAAGCTCCTTGAGGGCAGTTCCAAAATAACATCCGCTGAATCTGAAGATTTGTGGAATAGAGCAAGAGAATACCGTGAGAAACACGCAATAAGCAATAAGGCTGTGGAATATCACTTACGGCGCCTTGTGGACGAAGGTTTTATACTAAAACAAAGAAATAGGTACTATCTGAATTTCAGATCGGCTAAGGCAATCCGCAAAATTCTTTTTTCAATTCGTGATTTCTCACCGGAATTTGGACTTCAGGAGGGGGTCTATCGACTTATGGATATCTGGGCATCAAGAACAGGTACCGAGATAAAGGATGCTATACTCTTCCCAGATCGCGTTCAGGAATGGTTTTGGGATTATACAACGGAATTCATGTCCGTTCCCAAGAATCTCCGAGATTTTTTCTCTGTCTGGTTTCTTCCTATCCCTACCTTGGAGCGTGCTAAGACCAAAGGAGATTTAGAAAACAGATACTATGCCCACTTTGACCCTAAACGACATAAATACAATAAACGGCACTTTGCAAGGATTCTTGTCGAAGATCCAGATTGGATTCGGAAATCCAAAAATTTTTTTGATAGATTTGGTAAACGCTTGGGCACTAAGCCCGAAAATGATAATGCAGATACCTGAAGATGCGCTGGTCATATTTGACAGGGGCTACAATTCAGGATATAATGTTAATCTTCTTGGGCACCGAAAATACATAGGTGCACTTACGCTTTCGGATCACATGGACCTTGTTGATCTCCCGATAGGTGAGGATTCTTTCATTGAGACTCAGAAACATGTATACGGGAAGAATCACCGCATCATTCTATATCATAGCTCAAAACTCCAGAAAAGAAGGGTAAGCCCGTTCATGAAGACGTTCGGGAAAGTGTACATGAAGGTGAATCGTACAATTGAATCCGGACGTTCTGATGCAATGGATAAAGCGAGAATATACCTGGAATCCCAGAACCTGAACAAAACCATTGTGATCCCGGATCTCAGCATAGATCATGAGAGGGTGGCCAGAAGGGTGAGAATGCTTGGACTGAATGCGCTCTTCACAAGAATTTCCGATCTCAAGGCCAAGGAAGATCACATACAACAAGAGCTTGAGAGCAGGGGTCTGATAAATTCGCAGATCAAGGCCCTGATTGAGAATATGCCCGAGACCGAGAGAACCGGTATCCTTGCCTCGATCATCGAACTCGCTCTCAAGGAGAGGGATAAGAAGGAGTCAGAGAAGAATTAGTCGTTTACCATTTTTAAGCAAGAAAGCTCTGATCTCTAGGACCATTACGTTAACCTTAAAAGGTCGGCATCTAGACTATACTGTATGTTTTGTTTGTTATCGATTATTTTTTACTTTCGATTATCGTTTTATTCAGTTTTTTAGGACTTTTGTACCGAAAATCGGCGATCACCCAACATATAGATATATCTATTAACGAAAAGAAGCGAACAG
>JAKAYH010000042.1 GCA_021826835.1 Thermoplasmata archaeon
AAACCTATTTAAAGAGTTGAATAATGTCATGTTATGGCTTTTCCTGTTCCGAAGAACATGATGATCCAGTCAAGTGGAAGATCTCTCTCAATAGATTTTTTTTCGGATGAGGAAGTTCATAAGATCTTTCAAGAGATCTCTGAAAAGATAAACAATGATAAAAGAAGATCAGACAAGCACAAGAGGTACTTTCTCCTGGTTCAATTCCTCTATAGAACTGGAGGAAGGATTGATGAAGTTCTCCTGGTAAAGCCATCTGATGTAAATCTGGCCACAAATTCGATTAAGTTGAAGACGCTCAAGCAAGGAAAGGACAATAAGACGGGCATTCAGAAAGTGAAATACAGGATCATTCCACTTCATGGTGACTTGCGTGATGCTTATATGCAATATCTTATTGAGGAGAATATGAGCCAAAAATCCGAGGATCCTTTATTCCCGATGAGGAGACAGGTTGTTGATGTTTATTTCAAAAAGATGCAGGAAAAGCTAGGGTTTAAGATCCATGCCCATAAATTCAGGCACACCTTCGCAGTTAAGGCCATAATGGACCAGGTGCCATTGAATATATTGCAGCAATGGTTGGGACATTCATCTGTGTTCACCACAAGCATTTATACCCAGATAACAGGAATGGATACTTCTGAGTTCATGGGAAGGGTGAGGTGAGGGAATGTTTCCAGAGATGCACCCTAAAGTTAATGGCATAACTCCGAGTTTAGTTTATATTGGATTTTTATCAAACTGTGATGATTCCATACTGATGTACCAACTTGCAAATGGTTTTATTACGAAAAAACTTGAACACAACGAAGGAAATGATATGCTGAAATCTTTATCAAATAGCAAGAATGAGAACCCCTCACAAGATATTTTTAGTAGTGCCAAGAAGATTTACAAAAAGAGACCTAAGTTGATACATGGAAGTGATATCCAAATCACTCAGGATGATTTGAAAGAGGCAAGACATCTCTTAGGAGAAGCTATAAAGCTGTATATCAGGATGGGGCTTACAAAAGCCGAACTCATAAAGACGTTTAATTCAACCAAACAGCCCCCCATAAAAATTAAAGAAAAAGCAAAGCCTGAAAAGGAGGATGAATAACATAAGTAATGTAGAACTTTTTGTTGCGATTGGTACAATTCTATTAGCAATTGCTGCCTTCTTTTAGATTTATTTTACGGAACACAGAAAAGAGGTGCTAAGACCAAAATTGATCATATTTCCAGATTTCAAGTCGACTGAAAATCCAACTACGGAAATTAAAGTGCCGACTGAAATAGTTTTTTGCGTTTATAACGTAGGAAAAACTGTTGCTTTAAATTGTCATGCAACATTATAAATTTTTCAAATTAAAGACAGAATTAAAATGGGCGATAAAATAAAAATAACAATGAATTGGCCATGGGAGATCAATTATGTCGATACTGAATTGAGCTCTTCTTCCATATTTTTCAAAACAAAAACTGAAAACGCGATAAACATTAGTCCCTCACAAAAAGTAGTCATGAAAAACCTCACAATAGAAAATATTTACACCCTATTTGCAAAATCGATTAAAATTAGAACTGAATCCTCTGAGGGTAATTCGATGGAAATACCACCAGGTGAATATATGATAAATATTGAGGTTTATGCAGAAAATATAAAAACGGCAGCTATGTACCCAATACAATTAACCTGGACGGGGCATGCATTTGATATAAGAACTGAAGAAGTTAATCGTGGGATGGATTTCAGAAATGACACTGAAATTAAATTAAGGACTGAGAAATACGAAGATTTAATAAACATACGAAAGTCGTTTCTATATAAAAAATAAAATTCCTTAGTTAATTATCTAAAATAAGGTATGTCAACTGGCATATAAGAGAATTATGAATGGGGAATTAGAGTGGAATAGTCAATTGATCTACTGGCAGCAGACCACACAGCTGCTTTCATAGTTTTTTCGTGCTTTGTTCCATACACAAATAAGTCTCTTCTGTTTAGAGTGGTATAAATTTCTGCTAATATTCCTAAGCCTTTTGAGGAGATAAGGAAAGACTCTATGGGGTTTATAAGTTGAGTATAGCCCCATAATTGACCCAGGTCTTTTAGTGTAAGAAGTGCATCTTTTACCTCAACAAAAACCAGTTCCTCGCGATTTTTATCCTTTAGAATTCCAATAATATCGATCTTTATGTTGAGTAAATAAGCTCTGCTAAGTCTTATGCCATATTCCCTAAGCATATTTTCTAAAGTGTGGGTAGACGACTTATAGGTTGTCTCAACCTGATATTTAGGGTATTTCTCTCTCAAATATCTATTCAGCCATTCTTCTATTGCGGGATAAAGGTCATTTTCACTCATTGATCTCACTCCTTATATCCTAGTTCCTCAGCAATCTGCTTCCATGAGTCGTAATGCTTACCCCTAATTTCTATTGGTATTGATATATCATCTTCCATTGGATGATGTGGCCTAATCTTGGTGATTCCCTTCGTTTGCCAATAAAATCTGTGATGAGATCCCTTTAATGATGTACCATGTCTGTGACTTCTTTCATCCCAATTCTTCTTGTTTTCAATCGCTAATTCCTCTAATCTCTCTTCTTTGTGTTTAATTCTAAAACCCACTGAATAAAACTCTTCTGCAAAAATCTTTATCTGATGCTCTTTTTTCCAAAAATACTTATTTCCTTGGTTATATTTCGTTACATTTGAGTCTCTAAAGTTTGGGTGCGCCCAGTCGATGTCCTGAACTGGGATATCTATGCGTTTAAGAAGGTTGGCAATATCTACCACCAACATCCAGTTATCTGGTATCTCAATATAGACTCTATTGCCTGATGGATCACCGTATGCAGCATTGCTTGACCTTATGTGCGCAGTAACATCGGCGAGCCCCTTCAAAAATTCTTTTATTAGATCACTTGGATACGTAAACACTTCCTGTGGGATTCTCATATCTTTGTAAGACGGCATATTGCCAATCAGTTTAAGGATCTCCATGGTTACCATATCTGAGTCGCCCTTAGTGAAACTTAACAGGGTTTTGTGTTTAAAAGAACTGGTCTGGATCCTTGTAGCGATAAAAGGATCAAGAATTTCTTTTATATTCAAAATGCTGGCCTGCACATAAAGTGATGCTTCTTTTCCGTTTATCCTGAGACTCTTATGTGGTAATTCTATAATAAATTGCGTGTTGCCATCATTTTTTCTTACGACCTTTCCTTTACCTATTATCATTCCCATAAGGTAGCAGAGCTGTGGCTCAGGAAACGTTCAATCACCCTCTGTTTTGTTCTTTTGAAATATCAATATGTATTCATGTACTTTGTTGACAACAAATGAATATGGATAGCCTAAAGGTCTCATGCTGTTATACTCTTTCTGTCTATCCCAGATTATAATATCCTTAAATTTGAAGCCAATATTCCTCATGAATGAAGAAATATCGGAATGGTATGGAAAGAAATCCCCACCTTTCCTGATATCCATTACTATAACCACGCAGTAGCCACCATCTTTTAGTGCAGAATGAACCTTTGTGAATACTTGGGACAGTTTCACAAGGAATTTTTCATAATCAGTAATGTTACCTAAATCTTCAGAACTGTCTGAATAATTAGTGATATTTTTTCTGTCAGCACTCCTTTTTCTATTTAATATATCCCAATAGGGTGGAGATGTAACACAAAGGTTAACGCTGCCTTTTTCCACAAATGTATCAAGTTCTACTGAATTTCCGTTATATAACTTCACAGTAAGCGAAGGGTTCGAAAGCCTTTCCAGGCTCAACAATTCTGTTCTTTTTTCTGCTTCCTTGAAGAACTTCTCTGATAGTTCTATACCTACTGAATTTCTGCCCTCAATTAGGGAAGCAATAACGGTCGAACCTGAACCCATGAATGGATCTAATACTTGTTCCCCAGGATTTGTTAGAATTCTTATCAGCCTCTGAGGCAGTTCAACAGGGTATGAAGCAGGATTGGAAACACCATTGTCAATTGGCCCTTTTTTAATATCTCTCCAGATACTGAAAGAATATTTTAGCCAGTCGCTTCCACTCAATGTGTTAAGTTTTTGTTTTGCCATCTAATTTCACCATATACTTTTTCTGGATAATGTTTTATTCATAACCATCTCTATCACATTGCGCTGGTCTTCTGTGACTCCGTATAATTTATAAACTATTTTGTCAATTTCGTCTAAAATTGATTTATAATTCCTGGTGTCCTTATCGATATTCATAGCCAAATTGATTAAACTTGATGTTTCCTCTCTTTTTGTGTCCCATATTAGAGGTAACTGTCGTAAATAATAACCGTCCACGTGCATTGTTAGCTTAGACCCTGAGAAAACATACTGTGAAAGGAAAAAGTTCATTAATTTTGAATTCAGGAGTGCATAAACATAAGCCAGTTTATCTTGATTTTCTATGACTATATTCGATACAGTTTCTGCAGTGGGTATCCCTTGCATATCAAAATATGAAATTAAACCAGATTCGGATGAATAAATGTTCTGTGTAACAATCTTAGGCTTTTTTAGCTCTGACAAAGGCGATATTTTGATCGAAGAATCATTTGTGATTGTAAGATTCTTGAGAGTCAGTTTCGATATATCTTTACCTCTTATGAAGGCATTATCTGGCAGGTTGCTGTTCTTGATATAAGGTATCTTCTTAAGATCTGTTTTACCTAGTGATATCCCCCTAAATACAGCTATTTCTGATGCGTCCAATAATTTCTCCTTTCTGTTAATAAGTTCATTAACTAACAAATATGACTCATTGTTTGGCATTGTTGGCAGAGTCTTCGTTAAATTGAAGTAGGTTTGTTTCACTTTGAAAGAATTTTCAGACTGGTATGGTGGCTCTCTTGAAATAGTTGAGAATTCAATGGATGAATTCTTTCTTGGCTTCTTATTTTTAACGAAGAGAATTATCTGTTCGCCCCTCACATCTTTGAACTTTATACCAATTTCAACAATTTTAAGTACGGTGAAATTCTCCATTAGATACGATCTAAATTCTTTGTATCTGCCGACATAAAGAAGTGTCTTTGGTAATACAAATGCAAGAATTCCATCCTTCCTTAAAATTTCAAGTCCCTTAAGGATGAAGTTTATAGGGATATTTTTGGATTTTTTTGCAATTTCACGGTGTGTACTATTCATAAATGTTGGTAACTTCTTATTTTGAATATTCAGATTAAATGGTGGGTTGCCAATTATAAAGTGAAATCCACCACTTTCTATAATTTTGGAGAATTCAGTGCTATTCCGGTGCTTATTTGCTGATTCGAATATAAAATCATCATTAATGAAGTGATTTAGAATTTCCCCTTTATCAGGACAACCCGATAAATTGGAAATTGCGTTAACTGTAAAGTCTATAGCTCTTTTGTCTATATCTATCCCGTATATTTGTCCTAAATCATTCGGAATTCCAGTTAAACTTTGGAAGTATAATGGGAATATGAATGACCCACATCCACACGATGGATCAAGAATGTATGAGTTTCTATCGATGTCCAAATTTTCCAAAATATATTTTACTACGTGAATATCAGTGTAATAAGCTCCAAGGTCTTTCTTTTTGATACCCAGTGATAAAGGAAGCTTCTCAACATTGGCAAAGTAACTTTTAAGCGTTAAATCTTCGACAAAGTTATTCATTTTATTCCCTTTTATGTGGAGAGTTAGCCAGCTTATTGAGACTTACCAATTTAGTATTCGCGTATTTCTTCACTTTCACTTTACCAGAAGCCGATAGTATATCAACATATTTGCCTACTGTATTTTTCGATAGTGATGTCTTCTCAGATATTTGCGTTATGTATAATGCTTCACTTTCCAGTGCTTTAAGAATTTTCTCGGTAATATCAATATTAACCATATCAGATAAGACTGTATATCCATTATTATATTTAAACCTATTCGACTTATAAAAATATCTTACAAATAAGTCATATATATTTTGTCAAGTGTAACATGTCATTACATTTTAATACATATCTAAACTTTTTTTAAGTATTTAAGAACTTTTTAGTTGAATTTTCATTTTTTCATTATTTTTCCAATGGGCAACCTATTTGTACGATAACCGCAATATTTCCCTATGATGTCTACGTTTCCCTACTATGGTGGAAGGTTTAACCAGCTGCACAAGATAATGGAAGTGCTTTCAGAGCATAAGGAATCCTTTGATGTAGTGGTTGATGTATTCGGTGGTTCTGGTAAGGTTCTTCTGAATATACCTGAAGAGTGGAGAAAGGTGAAGGTATACAATGATATCCACAAAGATCTTTATACGACATTCAAGGTACTCCAGGATTCTAGGAAGAGAGCCAAGCTAACGAGGAAACTACACCTTGCTTTCCCTCATGGGACTATATTCCAGGAACTAAAGGAATCAGATCCGACTGATGATGTGGAAATTGCCTTCAAAACAATATATCTACATACATTTTCATTCGCTGGAGCTGGAATGAATTTTAAGCGGTTTTACAGGAAAGCAAACGTTCCACCACTAAAGACAGAAAGCTTTGTGCATATCAAGAAGTGGGTTGTGGAGAACATGGATTTCCGGAAGATCCTTAACAGGTACAACAGGGAGAGAGTCCTGTTATATCTTGATCCTCCTAGCCTGAGAGGTGGACAGATATACCAGTACAGTTTTACAATGGATCAGTTCCAGGACCTCAAGGATATGATGGATAAACACCAGGGAAGCTACCTTCTCAATTTATCCATGACAGATCCTGAGATGTTTGGAATTTTTGGCCAGCCTGATCTGGTGACTGAACACAACCGACCAACAACATTAAAACAACCAGGAAGGAGTAATGAGTGGGAATGCGGCTACTGGTGGAGATTCAACTAATGTTTAGTTTAGATTCACAGTAATAATTATTACTGCTATTTAGTTGACTAACAGTGGTAGAGTTAACACTTAAAGCAAAAAAAGATTTAGTCAGGGAAATACTTTTAAAGGACCCAGTTTTTTTCAGTCCAAGTAAATTGGAGTTCAATATTTTTAGGTATACTTCATTTTTTGCAGTCTATGCTTTCTTAATACAGATTGTATTAGCAACTTCCGAATACTTTGCTGCTGGTATTCATTACAATATTTACGATATTATATTATTATTTATGATCCTTTTAGCCACGTTCATATTTATAATTCTTTATATTGAATATAATTTTATTATTAAAAAATCAGCTTTTGAGAGGATAATTTATATCAAAAATTTTACATGTAAAAATTGCGATTTCTTTTCATTTTCAAGTGTTGAATCGATTGTTCATTTTCTATCAAGAAAGACTCACACGGCGATTGAACATATTTATATTATGAGGCAGGACAAATCAAAGGAATCTATCTCGGCTAAATATCTAAGGGAACTTAGTAAAGGAGTGAATAAAGAAAGGAATTTTATTATAGAGCGCATCTTGGTGTTTATCGGAGGGGACTTTCTTCTATTTTTAATTTCGCTGTACTTTGGTTTGAGTACATATCTACTTTTGGCTGCAAATATTTTACTTGTTTTTGTGTTATCTATTGTAATGGTATTCGAACATATTAAGCGAGAAAAAGAAAATGAAACAGAAAATTTGATGGTTATGCAGTTGAAGATCAATCGTATATCCAAGAAAAACTTGAGTATGCCAGAAATTTCATTTGAACTGTTTGCATGTGGTAGCCTGTATTGGGAAAAGGTTCAAAAGATAAATCTCGATAAACCTATTTTTACTCCCAAGGGATTTTTATATATCATCGATGACATGAAATTTGATGATGATTCAGGGGACTTGAAAAAGGTAATTCTATACTAGTAAGAGAGTTTAACCCAAGAGGAAAATACAAAATAAATCTTTGAACTGTGAACACAGTAAAATAGGACAGTTTTACATTTTTTCATTTTATTTCTATTGCAAAACACTTAAGAAACATTGATTTAATTTACATTTTATGAAGAGAAATCCGTTCAGCAAGGAATACAACTCGGGAATGAAGGATCAGTTCGACGTGGATTATGCCATATTCAAGAACTGTGCTGAGGAAGCTCAGACAAAGGAGGAACTTGTGGAAATGATGGAGAAGAAGTTCAATTACGTGATATCCAAGATAGCGGATGAGAATGCAAAGGAGCTGCTGGAGGATATGCAGCTGCTATAAGAAAAGAATAAAATGAATCTATGTTAGGAGGTATCTGTAAAATCTCTTATTTTACTGCCATAAGATCTTTATATAATAGGTGATATTACAGTAATGGAAGTTCAAGAACAAATAAAAGAGATGAATGACGTTTCTCATCTCCCTTCTTACATTAACAATTCATTTAAAGAGAAATTCGAAGAAAGCATTAACATTTTAGAACAACTTTACAAAAAGAACAAGAGATGGATTGTTACTTATTCTGGTGGAAAGGACAGTACGGCCCTTGTTGTTCTCTCATTATACATGAAAACAGTCCATCCGGATATCGACCTGAATATTACCTATGCTGATACAATGATGGAGATCCCTCAGATGGCCATTGTTGCAAAGTCTTTTTTGGAATCAATAAAGGAGAGGTATCCTGCCGCAGTGAAAATAGTAACTCCTGAATTGGAAGACACTTACTGGGTTAGGATGATAGGCAGAGGTTATCCTCCCCCAGGACCCAGATTCAGGTGGTGTACTCCAAAGATCAAGATAAAGCCTTCCAGAAAGCTCCATGAAGACAGTGGCTTATTCATCACAGGCTTGAGAATGGGGGAGAGCCAGCAGAGAGACATAAGGCTGAAAAGTTCATGTCTGAATGGTGGGGCAAACGAATGCGGCAGTGAAGTATGGGTGAACCAGAAGGGAATAGATGTCGCAGCTCCAATTATACACTGGTCGGCAGAAGATGTATGGTATTTCCTCATGATGCCTGGAAGGAAAGCAGTTGCTGAGACTCAGCTCGTTGTTGATCTGTACGGAAACACTTCTATGAGATTCGGATGCTGGATGTGCACTGTTGTAATGAAAGATAAAACTATGATTGCTTTGGCCAAGTCCGGAGATTATAAGGTCAAGAAGCTACTGGAATTCAGGGAATGGATAGTTGAAGAATGCAAAAAGCCAGAGAACAGGTATTTCAGAAAGGATGGAAGAAAGGGGAGACTCAGGATAGAATTCAGGAAGGAGATATTAGCTAAACTTGAAAGACTACAAATGTCGCTTGACATTACCCTTATTTTAGAAAATGAGATCAAGGAATGTGAGACGCTCTTGGTGTCAGAGAAATATGGTGATTATAAAATCTGAAATTAATCACCTTCAGTATTTTCATAGATAGAGTATAACTCTCTCATAAACTCCTTTCTTTTTTCTAAATCCTCAGGAGCCCAAGTTGCAGCGATTGCAAAAATGCTTTGCCATATTTTGGATCTTGGACCTTTAAATCTCGGCATTTTTATTACAGCACTTTCTTCATTTTCATCGATAGTTATTAATCCAAAATCATCGAGTGTAGTAGTTTTTTCAAAAGTGATCGTTCTCATTCCAAGATTATCTTGAACTATTTTTTTAGTTAAGGACGTAGGATCCTTCAGGTCTACCTTTTCTTTTCTCTTCTCAGCTGTCCTTGACTTAATTTCTGGTATTATGCCTTTTTCAGATGTAAACATGTCACTTAGGTTTTTATAAAAATCTATATCACCGCTTTTTAATTCACGATCAAGTGCTTTATCACCTCCCTGTTCCTTGACAGAGAGTTTTCTCTCTGATTCGGCTAATAAAAGTCTATATGCTGAAGTTGCTTCCCGTGATTTTTCTTCTTGGCCTTTAAGAGTACTATCCAAAAAACTTCTGAAATATTGATATGTTCTTGATCCCTCAAACAAACTCTCTCTATCAAGGTTTACGATGCTTTGAAAACCTTTCTCCAAGTAAATTTCTATCATCATTTGATGTAGAACTACTGGATTTTCTGTATAAAGACGAAGTTCATCCTTAAAATAATCACCTATAGAGACTCCATACACCCTCGTTAATACGCCTCTAAATTCATGTGGCAATATTCTGCTATTCTGGTGATATACATATCCCCTTATCAAAGTATCAACTTTATCACCAGGTTCATTTTCAATCTGATTCTCGATGGGACCTATGAAATACACTTTAGGATCCAATTGTTCAACACCTTTGTCTCTTAGATCACTTTTCGAAGGATACAACAAAGGTTTGTAAATCTTAAACTCATTCCTAATTTCTGTATTGTCGCTTTCTTTTATTATAAAACTTACCATAACAGCAAAATTTACATCCTTAATGCTTTTTTTCAATAATAAATATCTTTCATCATCTGTTCCAGGTACCTTGTACTCTTCTCCGTTATCTTTAGTCACCCTCTGCCTGACGGGTCCCTCTTCGAGATACTCCACAGGAGACATCAACCCCAAGGTGGCAATCATTTGATCTAAAACGGGCATCTTAAGTAATTTTTGATATTTTATTAGGTGTTCAACAAAGCCTTCGAAGTATTCCTGAAACTGCTCTTCCCTTACAGTTTCAGTCGATGGTGGTAAACGTTGCTGGAAAAAGTATGAATCAGATAGGTCATCTAGTATGCTTGACATGAAGGGGGGCCTAAAATCGCTTATCTCTACTATGGTGTATTGAGATCGCCTAAATTCGTTGGATACTATTTTAGAACTTAGCTTCACGTTTCCAATAGAAAATTTATCCATGGTTTTAGTAATTTCGCGCAAATCATCAAAAAATGAAAGAGAAATATCCGCTTTGTATTCATGATCGTCATTGCTCTTCTTTGTTCTGATTACAAACGACTTGCATGCGGAGGCAACCGATA
>JAKAYH010000043.1 GCA_021826835.1 Thermoplasmata archaeon
CACTTAGCATTGCCCATTGTGTATGGTTTTAAGTTATTCGATAACTTACAAGCGTATTTAAACCTTTATTGGCCATTTGAATTGGTAGAATCAGCAATTAAGATAGAGACAAAGGAATTTTGTCGACTATTTTAGGGGTCCCGACTCTCACTTCATTCTAGCCTCCCTGAAATAAAACACCCCTATTACGGCAATGATAAAAACAGCTGTCAGCTGACTGTAAATCAAAACATAACCTACGTAAGGTAAAGTAAAGTAAACCTGACCCACTAGATCCCTCGAAGGAACAGGCAAAGGATCTTTGGCAGGATTGTTGATGCCTTTTGTTACAAAAAATTCATGTCCATTTGAATAAGTAATGTTGATGACCTCGTGTGCAAACAGCGTCCCATTTTCCCATGGGGCATTGAAAACTATGACTTCCCCTGCCCTTACCTGGTTTACATCAATATGCTTGACAAACAAGAGTGAACCTGGTTGTATCTGAGGATACATGCTGTCGGTTGGGTCGGCTATCACATAATGTGATTCTTGTGTTATTATTGGCATTAATACGAGTAGGATCAGGATTATCAGGATTCCAGCGAATATGACCGGGGTAGTATTATCTTTCTTTTTGAAAGCAACTCTTCTGCTCTTCAGAACCCTTTTTATATTGATGGATTCCTTCATAAGCCTGTCTGTGATGAATAGGAGGACGGATAGAGAAATTACCTCCCATACCAGATTGAAGAGCTTTGATACCTGAACATTGACATTTATGGCCAGGAATATTGAATAGATTAGAAGGAAAAGCATGGGTGAGAGAAGATTGAAGTTGCTTTTTAGGTACATAAATCCCATAAAAAATGAAAATACCACCAAAAAAGCTATGTTGAAAAGAAGCAATTCGGGCAATCCGCTGATAGAAAGAAATAGTTGTACTGGCGTTACACTCAACACATAGACTATAGAAGAGATACTCAGTGCAAATACAGGTTTGCGCCAAAGTGCCTTGAGAATCACCCCATAAATCATTGTAACTAGTAGTGCTGAGAAGAGAAGGGAATAAACTATATTCATCCATAAATCTGTGAAATAGAGGTCCAGGTGGATTTTCCCATATGCAATTGCTGGCTCCACCAGCATGAATATAAACAACAAGCTGAGCGAGATCGAATAAACCACTGTCTTGTTAAATTTATAATCATGCCTTCTTGTTAAGAGGACTGGGAAAAGGAGTGCCAGTATAACAGGGAATTGATTTAAATGGAAATAGTATTCGATCTGCAAAATGAAAATGAATGGAATGGATGCCAACACTTTCCAGTCTGATCTTTTCATAATAACACATATTTGTACTGTTCACCCTGGTGACTTACATAAAGGACTTTGCCAGTGGCATAAAGAAATACTGGTGTTTCCAAAATTTCAGAGAGTTTAATCAGATCTTCCAGTTTAGAGAGAGTTTTGGCGTCCTCGCTTGGAGGAGTATCTATTTCGACTATGTGGTCACCGTAATCCTTTCTTATTTTTACTACAGTATCTGAAACCCTCGGAATATATAGCACAGCCATGGAAATTGCACTTGCTCCTGCCCCAGCCAGAAAAATATAGCCAAATACAGTTCCAAGGCCAATAATCTCATGAGGGGTAACAAGTTCCTGTTTGAAGGAGGTTACTGATACAGGATTTGAATTACTGTAGGACAAATCTTCATAAGTACCGTGGAGACTGATTGTCATTGACGTCGAATAGATATTAAGACCCGTAGACACAACACTGATGTTAAGAACTATTGTGGGGTCAGACGTTCCATCCTGAAGCTGATTGTCTATGCTCGTTGCCAGAGCCATCTCTTTTGTGATATTCAACGGAATTGAGATTTCAATTATTCCATTTTGCGAAACAGTTTTGCTTGTTTCATTGGTTTCGATGAGTTTTTCCCAGGAAGGGCTATTTGAAACCAAATTTACAGTTGATACAAGTGAAACTTTTCTCCCTGAAATGTTACTAAAATGAACAAACGCTTGAGCACTTATGTTCACAGAGCTGGTAATATTGTTGTAGATTACTGTTGGATTTGTCAAATAGGACTGGTTATAGAGGGAATTCGGCAATAGATTTTCTTTAACGGTGAAGCTACCTGATTCATTATAGCCCGATGTGGGGATCTTTACAGAGTACTGATGGGCCTCTAGGACTATAATTGAACCAACCATGGCAAGTATCAGGAACACAATTACCAACACGGCTTTTATCCAAAGTTTATCCTTATTGATCAAGAACTTTCACCCAAGTACCTTTTCAGTATTGAAGTTCTGAAGCTTTTCCTGGAGACCAATATTATGTGTGCTTAACATGGCCCCATAAAAACTCGAATTCCAACGATTAGTTAAGCTCTCTATTGGCCACATATATCGAAAACAACCTCCTGGAAAATAATAAAACTTTCTGAATTAAAAGGGAATTCCTTTTTGCAGATTAAATGGCTTTCTTGTTTCATGCTGAAACTCACTGTGCCTCTTGGTTAATCCATGATCTGCTTTTCTGAAGTCTTGAGTACCTTATCTCCAATCTATGGCTGATGTAAAAAATATAAACTGATATGTAAACAAAGAATGAAGAGAAAAGTACAGTTGCAATAAGCATATCGCTAATTGCTGATGTGAATAGTGCTGATTTTGTTGAATAGAACATGGTGACGATTATATATTGTGTGAGTGAAACTGAGAAACCGTAGAGCAATAAAATCGATCTCAGGTACAAGGCAGAGATCTTTATTCGGGATAGCTCCTCGGAAGGTTTGTAGGCTTTGCTTGTTTCATTGTAAAGCCTTTCAATTTCAGCTCCGGCACCTCCAAATGAGTTATTCAATGATTCAAAGATGTATTCATCATTCCCATTTCCCTGCACTATCCCATCCACTAGGTTTTTTGATTCGCTGCTTGAAAAAAGTCTCACAAAATCAGAAGCTATCAGCAACAAGGATATTCTCTGAATGGTTTTGGCTTTGACTTCAATTTTCTTTATGTAAAGATTAAGGCCTCTTGAAAGGATGATAAAAGTAACAATTGTGGAAAGAACTATTGCAGTGGGGATTAAGAGAAGAATTTGCATCCATGCATCTCCCCAATGAACGCATATTGACTTTCTTCATGGTTCATTATAACTGCCTCCATTAACAACCCTTAACCTCTCTATCATCTGAGAACCAATTCCTGTTGTTTTGTAGATGGCTTTATCGTCACCATTCTTTGTTATTCCCAAAAGTTCCCTTCTTAAGAGCTCGTCTACAATCTTTCTTGCAGAGTTGTAATTGAGATTGCATCTGAAAACTAAGTTATTCAAAGTAGTTCCATTCTCAGAAGATGCTGATCTCAAGACCTCCTGGATAAGCATTGTCCGGTCTCTGTACTTTTTGGTTACTTTATCATTTTTTTTACTATTCTTAAGGGACAGGATCGAGCTTATGTCGAATTTTACGGCCCCAATGGGATCGTTGTCCATCATGGATCTGGATAGAAATGCCGCAACATCGCCAACATTGTTGAGAATTACTATTTTCAGTGCACTGGCAAGTAGTTCTACTTCCTCCGGCATTTCCCTTTCGCAGAATATTACCTTTCTATCAGCTCCCACATCATCACTTTGTGCATTGAAATATGTAAGCAATGAAAGGCCGTTCCTGATATCCTTGCCGTATTGCTTTCCAAGTACCAGAAAGTCTTCGTTTCCATTGAGATAAAAACCATAATCGAATTCATGAACCTTTCCGGATTTTCCATTTAGCTTCGGCTTCATCAAAAAGGTCCAGGTCTCTTTGCATTCAACAATCTTCTCGTGTGGAATCGAATCTGCGTCATTATGTCGGGAACTTGTGTTTAGCATTTAGAATACTTCCAGGATGATTTATTGAAGTACGGATATTATGCGATGAGATATATTAATGATTTTTGGTAAATATAATTGTATGACAGTGTCTTACCTTCAAATTATCACCTTCCCAATGGGTTTTCTGATAGAATATTTTGAAAATTGAAGGCAGCCAACATTATGAAAATTAAAGCTAATAAAAAGGCCCGAAAACACTAACAATTTTTGAATTGCAATCTACACTTTTAAAAAAGTCTAGACTTCTAATATGAAAAATAGCTCTATTATTGGTTCTGTTATAATGAATCAATTTTTCATCGACCTTGTTCCCAGAATATGATATATTTATTCAGGAACCTACTTTTCTATGTTGGTAACAATGCCTCAAAAAAGTCTTGGCGGCATCAATATAGAGACAAATCCATTTTACTCCAATTAATCATATATAAACTTAACTAATCAATTATTCTAACAGTCTTTCTGCAGAAGTTAACACTGTCCCCCACATGAAATAAACAAGGTGACATAAAAGTGAACAAGAAACTGTTTGCTATGATGATGGTACCTGTTCTGGTGGTTATGGGAGGCACTTTCGCATTTTCAGCCTGGTCTGGAAGCGGTAATGCATTTTTTGGCCAAACTGCTGCCACAGTATCATACTCTGAAACAATGTATTTTAATGGAACAAATGCGGTCCACAACCCCCTGACCGTTTCAAATGGACAGTCCAGCCAGTCTGTTACACAGGCTACCGCTGAATATATGGTATCGAGTGCAAGCGGACATGCTTCATCTGTGTTAAATGTGTATGCAAATGTATCATATCTGGTACCTGGCCAGTATGTCAACTTCACAGTTGTTATTCATAACAACGGCAATACAGTCCTCAACACCAGCACAGTGTCGGTAGCAGGTGGACACCTCTTTAATGGACTTGGACAACAACTCTCATCTCCACAGGGTATCGTTAGCTTCTTTAATCCTCCAATAACGAATTCATACATACAAAACGTTGCTACAAATGGTATACCCAACATAGCTAATGGAAATGGACCTTTATACCTCATGAATGCAACTTCAAGTGGATCAACAACTGCTCTCCTGGCTCCAGGCGCCTCCATTACATATGACGTAGTCGCAGTTTTGCCGAGTGTTGCCCCAACAAACTGGCAGGACTATACTTTTGACATGGAGATATCGATTCCAATAAGCACTATAGCATGATGTTAAAACTTTAACCCTTTTTTTATTTTTATATTATATTTAAGGAAATTTCCACATTATAATTTTTAATCTTCCAGGTTATAGTAGTTCTAGAAACGACAAATAAATTTGAAATCGGATAGATATTAATTGATTGAGACTTATGCAGTCATTTGATGGAAAAATTATAAATCGGCTGAGCAATAACGGATGAGTGGGTCCGTAGCTTAGCTAGGTAGAGCGATGGACTCTTAATCCATAGGTCGGGGGTTCGAACCCCCTCGGACCCGCTAAATCTATGATTAATTCTGGGAGGACTTTCCTGCGGTACTTCACCACCTGGATAAAATGATAATAGAGAGAGTAAACGGAATGAGCCCCTTTATCGAGGTCATGGGACATAGTTGTAGTATTTACCCCCAGAACTATAAAGATTTCGCTTTCATCCCCTCCCTTTCGGAAGGGGATTTCTCGCTCAATTTTGTTAAATATACGAGGGAAAGGTGAAAAAGGACTTTTCTTCAATATTTCCTTAATTTATTGGGATGATACACGGTCAGGGATTAGTGACTTCTTCAAACTCTCTCAGATATAGCTTTACCAGATTTGCCCATAGCATTTACTACTTTTTTCATTACAAACAGCATATAGATTAAGACGGCAATGAATCCGGGTAATGAAACAACTGACCATATATAGTAAGGATTCAGGGTAACAGAGATGATCATGCCCCCAATCAGGGGACCCATTGAATAACCAATAGCATTGAATGAGTTGAAAACACCCATATGCTCTCCAAGTCTTTTCTCAGGAGACAGATTTGCCACTATTGATGAGCCGCTGGGGTCAAGAAAATCTTCACCGAATGTCATTACTGCCTCAGAACCTATGAATTGAAGAATGCTCGAATCAAATGCAAATGAAAACACACCAATGGAAAAGAAGAGAAGACCTACAACGTACCCCCTTGCGGCCCCTATCCTGTGTATGGCCCTTGTTACGGGATATTGCATCAGCACAACAAGGATTCCATTGGAAGTGAAAACTAAACCAATCTGCTCAGTTGAAAGATTTCTAACTATGGATGCATAATTGGGGAGTGTTACTGTGTCCTGGGCAAGAAGAATTGTCAGGAGCAGGCTGGATATTGACAGCAGTATTATGGTCCTGTTTATGTTTTTAAAACTGAATTTCGGGTAGGTCTCCATAGATTTCTCGGTTGCTTTTTCCTGGACTGGGGGTTTGAACATGATTCCAACCGCAAATGCAAGAACTGTTGCCGCAAAGGCGGAAAGATACATAGTAGGAAATCCGTACAAACCTATGAGAATGCCAGCTACACCAGGGCCAACCCCCGTACCCACATTCAAGGCCACCCTTGTCATGGTGAATCCATTGATTCTATTCCTACTAGACAATGACACAAGGGATGAAAAAGGAGGGAAACTGCCCCATATACCTGATGCAAGAAGCAAGAAAAACCCTGATAAAATGATAAAATTATGAATGTATCTTGCAGTGATATATAGCATAATCATGGACACAGATGCAACTGCATATGTTATGAGAAGCATTTTCTTATGACCAATTCTGTCACCAAGCCTGCCAGTGTAGATCTGGAATACCGAACCGGCAAGATTTGACAGGGTAAAAATTATCCCTATGATTGTGAATCCGAGGGAGAATGATTCGTGCATAAACAGCGAGGTGAAGGATTCCACAGAATACAGGGCATAACCAAGGCATCCAAACATGATGGAAAGCATTGCGATCCTTGGAAGACCCATGCTACCAAATTGCTGACTCACTATTTTATGAGATTGGCTTTAATTCCCAATGATCATTGTTTATGCATTATAGAAAAATGAAAAAATAAGCGGATAAGAAATAAAAGAAGGATCCGGCAAAAGTCACGTTATTCTTATGGCCTTTATTCAGAATTTCTTTTTCCTGCCTTGCGACATTAATATATTTACGTTGCTTGTAAAGCACACGTGAAGACTGTCAGTTTTGCTGGAGCATTGGCTGTGGGTCTGGGTGGCATCATTGGTGCGGGGATATTTGTTCTCAGCGGTACTATGATAAGCCTGTCAGGTACAGGAGCCCTTGTTGCATTCGTTATGACAGGTTTTGTGGCCGTAATCCTTGCTCTGGAAATGGGAGAACTGGTCAGTACCATGCCAAAGAGCACTGGGGCTTCGTATTCATTTGTATACAACGCGTTTGGAAGCGAACTGGGTTTTATTACGGGCATTTCACTTTATCTAAGTTTTACTGCATCGGTTTCTGCAATTGCACTGGGTTTTGGGTCATACCTTGCTTCCATGGCGGGAATCAGCAGCACCCTTTATTCTCACCTTTTTGCCATAATACTGATACTGGTACTGATAGGAATAAACCTGGAGGGTGTTGCAGAAGCTGCTAGGGCCGATCTTTTCATAGTTGCATTCAAGGTGGCAGTCCTGGTTATTTTCATCATTTTCGCACTTTTATTTGGAAAATATCTTTCTTCCAATATATCGATGCCTGCTGTCAACGGTGTTTCAGGCATATTCGCGGCCAGTGTGATAGCAATGTTTGCATACGCAGGTTTCCAGTCCATTGCAACAATGGCTCCAAATATAAAGGGAGGCGGGAGAACAGCGGCCAGGGCCATCCTTGTAGCTGTTGCCTTGAGCCTCGTTCTCTACGTACTGGTAACTCTTGCGCTCCTTTCTCTACTGCCCGGAACAAGTTTTGGACAGATTGCTGATCCCCTGAGTTTTGCGTTGAAGAGTGCCTCTGCCCCAACATGGCTGTTTTATCTCGTTGATCTGGCTGCACTTGCCGCCACCACTTCAGCAACCTTGGCAATGATGATTGCCGGTTCGCAACTGGTATTCCAACTTTCAAATGACGGCCTCTTACCACGTTATTTCAGCAGGACCGGCAAGAGCGCAAAGGCCCCTATTACAGCTGTTCTCCTTACAGCCTTTTTCGGAATAGCCCTTATGTTCACCGGGAATATTTACATAATAGCGGCAATAAGCAATTTCGGAATATTATTCAGTTATCTGATCAGTGGATTTGCACTCATCAAGATAAGAAGGGCAAGGAAGCATCCTGAAAAGCATTCTGAATTTATTAAAAATGCAGGGCTTGTACTGAAAGATGTTTTTGAGATGCCGTTTTTCCCATTCCTGCCGGTTATAGGCATAATTATGCTTATTGCATTCTTTTTCGGTTTTCCAACAATAGCTCTCAGCGCAGGTATTGGCCTTGTCCTGGCATGCATAATAGTTTACTATGCACTGAGGGAAGACAGGGATGAACCGGTCATCAAGATAAGATTTTTCAGGTGAATATAACGACTGAAAACGAATCATAATTTGTACAGGTTTTCATTAATTACTAAATTCGTAATTAGTATACTGAACTCGCATTTTCTAGGCTCATGGAATGATCAAAAATAGCAAAATGAGATATATTGGATCAAGTCATGTAGTAACATGATTCATGAAACTATGATACGACCCCAGGATGTGCACAGTGTTATTGGATCTAGGATGCTGGCCGATGGCCTTGATATGGTCCTGGATCTGGAAAAGAGCAAGGGTGCAAGACTTTACGACTCAAACAAGGATCGATATTTATTGGATTTCTTTGGATTTTTCGCTTCAAACCCCGTGGGGGTCAATCATCCCGGACTATCAGATCCGGAATTTCAGAAAGACCTTATGATGGCAGCAAAAACAAAGGTTACAAATTCTGACATATATACAAGACAAATGGCTGAATTTGTTGAAACACTTTCACGCGAAGCCACTCCAGAGTATATGAAATACTTTTTCTTTGTTTCAGGTGGAGCACTTGCAGTTGAAAATGGCCTTAAAGCAGCTTTTGACTGGAAAGTGCGTAAAAACATGATGAATGGCGAGACGAAGGAGCTTGGCACCAGGATAATGCACCTTAAAGAGGCATTCCATGGTAGAAGTGGATACACACTTAGCCTGACAAACACCCACGATCCCAGAAAAACCATTTATTTCCCAAAGTTTGACTGGCCCAGAGTAACTAACCCTAAACTAAGGTTCCCCATTACAGAAAAGGTGCTGCAGGAAGTAGAGGAACTTGAAAAAAAGAGCCTTACGGAAATGGAACAGTCCTTTGAAAAGTACGGAAATGACATTGCCGCATTCATTATGGAACCAATACAGGGAGAAGGTGGCGACAACCATTTCAGAAATGAATATTTCAAGAGCGTTGCAAAGATTGTCAGGGAAAATGATTCCCTGCTCATAATGGATGAAGTTCAATCCGGAATGGGGGCAACAGGAAAATGGTGGGCACACCAGCACTACGATGTCCAGCCTGACATTCTTGTATTCGGGAAGAAATCACAGGTCTGCGGCATAATGGTTGGCAGCAAAATAGACGAGGTAAAGGACAATGTTTTCCATGTCTCCAGCAGGATCAATTCAACCTGGGGAGGCAACCTTGTGGACATGGTCAGATCGAAGAGATTCATAGAGATCATAAAGGAAGAATCCCTGATCAAGAACGCGGAAAAAGTAGGAAAAATATTGGTTGATGAGCTTATAGAACTGAGCACTGACTTCCCCGACATGGTTTCCAACCCAAGAGGCAAGGGCCTGATGGATGCTTTTGATCTCAGGAGTGAGAAGCACCGGGACGAATTTTTCGACAGGATGTTCTCAAAGGGAGTCCTTCTTCTTAAGGCAGGAGAACTGACAATAAGACTGAGGCCCGCCTTGATCTTGTCCGAAGAGGATGTCAAGGAATTCATCGGAAAGACAAGAGAAGTTCTGAAAGAAATGAAGTGAAAGTAGTAAATTACTACTTTTTTATTTTTATTTGCATCGCAAAAAATAGCACAGAAAGTCACTGCAATTATCCAATAACCTCTTTATTTGTTTGAAATAGCTGATTCCTTTCTCATGTATGAACACAATACGGATTCTGAATATCCGGGGAATGAGAGAAGTGAAGAAGTTTTAAACAGGTTTTCCGGTTTCATTGAAAATATCAAAACCCAAAAGGATTAGAAGTACTGCCAGAAATTATCCTGCCAGAGATCATATTCTTCCTTTAGTTCCTGAATGTTCTGGATTTTAAAACCGGAACCCTTGCGTTCTTCATGGTACTTACTCATCAAGTCATCCATACTAAAGTGGGCAAGTTCATCAAATCTGCTTTTTATTCTCTTTTCAATGTGTGGGTGCAACCTGGAAAGTTTTGGTCCACTGTAGCATACTTTATAGAATCTTTCCTTACCCAGTGTTACATCAAAAATTCGCCACTGCAATCCCAGTTCACCAATGAATTCGTTTCCGACAAGATTTGCCAGGGCTTCGACTATTTTTTTACCTTCTCCTCCGGCAACCTGAAATGAAATCTCCAGACCCTTTTCCATTTAAATCAGGAGCTACATACTACAATAACACTACATTAAGCTGTCTCATGATACCTTTACTTTAACCGGAGTCCAATATGACCTGTATCTTGAAAAAAATTATGAGGAAAGGAAGACCTCATGAATCGCGATCACATTTTCCCCTGCGAAG
>JAKAYH010000044.1 GCA_021826835.1 Thermoplasmata archaeon
TGACCTGGAAGGGGTACTGTGATCAGGTGGATAAAAACCTCAGGAATGTTTATAGCAGGACGCTTGGAAAATCTCCATCTTCACTTGATCTTGCACCATATCTTTACTGCAGGGATCAGGAGGCCCTCAAGGAAATCAGGAACAGTGAACCTGAAGAGTGACAGAAAATGCAACTTTTCAAATAATTGTAAATTGATAGTTCTCATAATTGACCTGAACAACTTACTGAACATGAAAGTGCACTAGTTCTGGGAGGTAAGATGGAGGAATCAAAGCACTTGGGAAATTGTCCAAGGGAAACGGATACTAAAAAGAGGTTGATGATCAAAGAGATTTGTGGGTGATCAACCCCGGGTAATATCTGCTTAAAAAAAGGCAAAGGAGGATGAAATATGTAAGGTTGTTAACATTCTTACGAATGAGATTCATGTTGCTTGAATATCAATGGCAATGAATATTACAAGATTAACACACACAACCAGAGTAAGACCAGCTCAGAAATCATAAGAGATTACGTGCAAATATCACAAAAATAATATTGTCCCAAAGCTTACCCCACCCCAAAAATTATATATCTTTAATAAGTTTAACTTTTGATGACTACTACAAACTCAATAATCAGCATAATGAATTACTCTCCTTATTGGAAAACAGAATTTCTTGAATATATTGCTTTTGGAGAAAGTGAACAAGATCCGGATTTTAATAATATTCTTCTCAATAGACGGGAGTCTCGTTAATAATGATCCATATAGATGAGAAATACTTTGAACCTAAAATAGACAAGAGTCTAACTTCTATCCTAATTAAATTAATTCAAGAGAGCGATTCAATATTATCTTCTAACGATGTGACAAATTTAATCTCCGAATTACTAGAACCAATGAAACAATCTGCTCAATACAACATTGTAAAGTATTATCTTAACAAGGAGGCAGAAAAAGATAACAGCCCTATTTTGAAAATTAGGGATGATGCATATCTAAATCGAGATAAAGCACAAGAAATCATTAGCCTCAATATTAAGAAGCAGCTACGTGCTCAAGGATTTGTTATTTCTGATAAAAAAATAAGCATCCCTCGTGAATATAATAAAGACCAAATTAGGCAATTGCATCTAATTGCTAGGTATGAAAAATATCAATCGCTCAAAAAATTATTGGCAAAAAAGGAATCCTATTTTATTAATAACTTTGCAGATGGCATCGATATTGATTTAGATAATTTAAGACCTAAAATAGAAGAAGTTCACACAGGTACATGGCAAAACGACCTTTTCCGTTATGCAACACTCCTCTGGAGTGTACCTGTGTCTTCAGGATTCGGGAGAAGAACCAGATTCCTTGTTTGGGATGAAAGCAATATGAAGTTGATCGGTCTATTTGCATTGGGTGATCCAGTTTTTAATCTCAGTTGCAGAGATAATTGGATTGGATGGAATAAGATAGACAGAGAGAATAGATTGTATAATGTCATGGATATATTTATATTAGGTTCAGTTCCACCTTATAATCAACTTTTAGGTGGGAAATTAGTATCACTTCTTGCAACTTCCAATGAAGTTAGGGATATTATTACACATAAATATAGAGGTAAGAAGACCATTATTGAAGGAGTTTATAAGAACCCAGAACTAGCCTTGCTTACAACTGGATCGGCGTTGGGAAAATCATCAATTTACGACAGAGTAGTTTATGAAAAGCAATTGTTATATCAAAGAATAGGCACATCTGAAGGGTGGGGACATTTTCATTTTACCAGTGATATATTTGAAGACATTCGATTTTACTTATCGTTAAAACACCTAGGCATGGATTCTAGATACAAATTCGGACAAGGTCCAAATTGGAAGTTAAGAACCGTAAGAATGGGGTTGAAGGAGCTTGGACTTTCGGGAGATTTGCTAAAACATGGCATAAACAGAGAGATATATGGGATTCCCTTAGCCTATAATTTTAGAGAATTTCTATTGGGTAATGAAAAGAAATTGGACAGATTGGATCTACCCCTTAAAGACCTTTATGGTTTCTTCAAAAACAGATGGCTTTATGGTAGAGCAGAGCGAAAACCGGAATACCGTGAATTCACCAAAGAAACTGTAAAAAGTATGATCACAAAAAATTTGGCTAACTTAGGAGAGGAATAAATGGAATTTGAAGCAAAGATACCCCTAGCTCTTGATCCGAGTGGCATAACAGTTTCCATAGATGAGGCAAGGGAAAGACCCAGATATTACAGATGCATAAAGTGTCAAGATTACCTCCAAGTAAGACATGGAGATGTTAGAGCATGGTATTTTGCGCATTACCCACAAACCACAGATTCTCCCGAATGCCCCTTGAGGACTATTGGTGAAATATTGAAGTTGATCGAAGATTTAAGAACATCACCAATAGAGGAAGACGAAAAAAGCCACACTTTAAGAATTGCTATTGTACTGGATAATTACACTGAAGTGGCTAAGGTTATTGCCCTCATTCAGAATCCATTTTCTGAATTAATTGGCAATCAAGATAATATATCATCAATCCTGAATACCTTCAGTGTAAAAGGTATAGGTCTTTTGAATGGATTTGATAATAAATTATTTCATCCAGGCAGACCCTTAGTAAAGTTAGAACTTGATCCAGACGCCATGATCTACAAACTAGATTTCGGGTCAACTCCACAACTTGAAGGAATGAATGGAATATGGGTTTCAAAAGGCATCAATATTGGTGATTTATTCGCAGGCAATAGAGGTATATTTGAGAGGTTAGACAATTATAGGAAAATATCAGAAGGTGCCTCCATCTTTGAAGTTGTTGAAACCGTGCCTGAAAATTGTAACAAGTCTATATTTAAAGTTGGTAAGAAATTTGTTATAAAGAGAGAAATTGATGAGATAATAAACAAACATTATGAAGGTGAAACGAATCCAAAAATTTCCCTAAAATCTTTCGAAGTTGACGTCATAGAACCACGATTGTCTGATCCATGGGGAGATGACGTTATTTATGGTCTACCAAACTCACAAGCGCTTTTGGCAATACGTCCAAGAAAAGGTTTAGATCCTGAATTTGAAATAGTGACAGTTCCGAAGAAACCAGATTCTATTATAAAGATAGAACGTGAAGGGAAAGACAAGATCAGATATCACTGGATACAATTTCCCCCTAATGGTTCCTATAGGATAACCATCCATCACGCAGATAGCCATGTCTATCTTCATTTTTTCGCTAAAGAGGAAAACATTGAAAAAGTAGATCTGAACATCGGTAAAACATCAGTTGGAATCAAATACATCAATATCGAAAATAAATTTGAGACCGTGTATCCTTGGCAAAACAGAACAATATATCTTAAAAGGGATCTAATTCCTAAAGTCAAGGTGTTTCAACCTGAAGATTTTTCAATTGACATAGAGGTAGAACCTTTAAAAGACGCCCCCCGCCCACCTGTCAGGCAATCTCTTAAAAATATGGAATTAACAAGTCTCATTGATACTTTGGCCGAGGAAGGCTTCAATGCATTTTTACTTAAATTCAAAGGATTTGGATCAGTGAGAATTATTCTATCTGAAACCTCCCAAAAAATGAAATTAACAGAGATAGAAGAGAAAATCCGTCTTTTAGGAATAGATTATCGAACAAAAGTCACTTGGGATTTATTAAGAAAAATCTGTGATGTCCCTCCAGGAACTCCACATAAAAATTTACAAAGAATAATAACGTCGAAAAAGGTTAGAGGCGCTTTAAAGCATCTTCGAGAAGAGGGTGACTTTCATGATTAGCGACACAGAACTGAACAAATTTGTTTCTAGATTCATAGGCATATCAGAGGATAAATTACCACACACGGAAGAACTACTGATCGACTCTATTGCTGCAGAAGGAGTTAGATTGTCTCTTTTTCAGGCCATAGAGAATAGATCCAACCTTAAGCCAATACATATGATACAAGTCAAGAAATGGGCAATTAGAAAATCGAGATCGCTTCTCGACTATTTTGGTGTTGATGCAGTCTCAAAAATCAGTGAGGTGTTTGATGGTGAAAACAGGCCAAATATGACTTTTCTTGGGGATATTGTAAAATTGTCTAATGGATATATCGTTCCATCACCGCCAAAATATGTAACAATAGATTCTGAACATTCGTTATTGATTTCTGGTTTTCCAACTTATTGTTTAGTAGAGATTGGTATACCAATTTTCGTAAATGGGATTAGTCGTAGCATAATTTCAGAAACCTTTAAGGGAAAGTTTCAACAGTATTTCTCCGAATTAGATAGAAATGATTTTATGGATAAAGCTAGCTATGAGAATGAACCAAGAAAATTCTTAGAATTCCTAATTTTAAACAGTGATAGAGAAAACTGGGTACCGACCAAGTATGATTCTGGTTATCTTGGAAATACGGGGAACAAAGAGTTTTTATTTGGAAGAAATCCAATTAAAGTCAGTTTGGACGAAGGTTTACTAACTTTCTGGAGCACAGAATTCGAACCTAAAGTATATAGATTGAAATTGGAAACGAGAAATTCAACCGAATTCTCTATACCCATCCCTAATCAGTACTTCAAAAGAGTGTGTTTGGCTATGGACAGCCTTTTTAATAATAGACGGAAGGCAATTTTAAGTCAAAATCAGGATGGGGTCAAACTGTCGCTTGATTTTTTTCCACCAGCTGCAGAGTTTAGATTAATTTACTCACTAGGTGGAATCATGAAAAAAGAAGGTCACGGGAAGATTTATTGGATTTTTCCATCAAGATTCTTAGACGAGGTCAAAAGGATCTCAAATGATCTCTGGATTAAAATTGAGGAGGGATAAATTTGGTATCACCAGCAGATGCAATTAGATCAATAACTAGAAGGCACATTGAGTTTTTGGAGGCAACCTATCACATTTCTAATGAACGTTTGATCAAAGAGAGAAAACAATTGATGGAAGAGGGGACTGTTTTTACTGAACCTTGGATAGAGGGCACTCCAAGATACAAATCTGGAAAGGGATTCAATGAATTAAATGTTGATAATTGTGTAAAATCAATATTGAAAGAGTTACAAAATATTGGATTAGTTTTTCCACCCTACGAACACCAGTTTAAATCACTGGAAAGTTTCTTTTCAGAGAATAAGAACTTAGTTATATCCTCAGGTACTGGTTCTGGGAAAACGGAGATATTTCTCTTTTCATTAATTGGAATGTTAGCCAAAGAAGCTAATAGAGGTATATCAAATAAAATGAGAGCAGTTAGAACAATTGTACTCTATCCAATGAATGCCCTTGTTTCTGACCAACTTGCAAGGGTGAGAAGGCTATTAGGAAATGATTCTGGTTCTCAAGCAATATTAAATATATTTGGCAGAAAAATACAATTCGGAATGTATACCAGCAGAACGCCTTATCACGGAGTTTATGATGAGAAGAAGAACGATTCCAGAATCAAACCGGTCATAGAATATTTTGTGAAACTGAAGAAAGAAAATAAAGACCTCTATGAGGAGTTAAGCGGGAAAGGTCGTATCCCAACAAAAGATTTGGAAGGTTTCAGTAATGGGGGAAGGAAGCAAGAAAGATACAGGACTCAACTTGGCGATACTGAGCTATATACAAGACAAGAAATGCTATTTCCAAACGAATATGGGGGAGTTCCTGATCTTCTGATTACAAACTACTCTATGCTTGAATATATGCTTCTACGACCAATTGAACAACCTTTCTTTGAGAGCACAAGAGAATGGTTGCATGCGGATGAAAAAAACCAATTACTCCTTGTTATAGATGAGGCTCATTTATACCGGGGAGCACAGGGTGCAGAAGTGGCAATGCTAATTCGAAGACTGCTAAATCATCTGGGTATTGGACAAAATAGAGTTCGATTCATCTTGAGTAGCGCCTCATTGGGAGATCCCAAAAAATTGAACGATATGGGAGCATTATTTGGTTCTAACCTAACTGGTGCAGATAGAAATACTTTTAACGTCATTACAGGAGAAAGAATGCCACTTGATACTTCTTCACATCTATTTGATAACCTAGATATTGAAAGTCTCACGAGCGTAAAAGATGATGCAGAAGAAATAGTTCATGATATTATAGATAGCCTAAATTGGGAATTAAAATTTTCACCAGAGGGTAAAGACTTCGGGAATAAATTAGGCGAAAAACTAATTAACGAAAGACTTTTTAGAACGCTCTATGATAGGATAACTGGAAAACCTGCTAGCCTCAGTTCTCTTAGTAAAACATTGTTCCCTGATGTTGATATAAGAACTTCTGAAGATGCAACATTGAATCTTTTATTTCTTTCAAGCAAAGCAACCTTTGAAAATGGTGAAAAATTACTCCCTTCAAGAATCCATATTATATTCAAGGGCTTACCCAAATTGTATATTTGTGTAAATCCAAATTGTACCGCTAAAAGGGTGGAAGATGAAAACAACAAACTATTAGGCAAAATGTTTACGGAACCGAGATTCCAATGTGATTGTGGTGCACGCGTTTTCGAACTTCTGACCGATAGGGATTGTGGGTCTTCATATATTAAGGCGTACAGGAAATCGTCGGATGCACCGTTAGATATAGTATTTCTTTGGGATGAGATTCAAAAGGGAAAGTACAACTCAAACACCGCAGATAGTGAATTCGATGAGTTGCATATATTAATGGAGGAACCTCGTAAGGATCCGGATAGAAGTAAAGATGGTCCATTATCTCTCTATGATAGGACACCTAAGAGTTACTTGAATATATATACTGGTCACATCACAGAGGACATTAGTGATAAAGATGAAACCGATTTTATAACAATTTGGGTACCTCAGGAAATGACTGATCCAGATTCAAACAACTACAGCACCCTATGGAGTTGGAAAAGATGTCCTGCTTGCGGAAGGAGAAAAAAAAGGCTAGACACCGAGGTCCCAATAATGGATCTTGAAACCAAAGGCGAAGAGCCATTTGCGAATATTATTAAGGAACTTTTCTTAATCCAACCACCAGACTCCAAAAAAGAAAATTTGCCAAATCGGGGCAAGAAGGTTTTGTGTTTTTCGGATGGAAGACAAAAGGCCGCAAGACTTGCTAGGGATTTGCAGAGGTCCGTAGAGAAAGATTCTTTTAGAGAAATGGTAATAGAAGTTGTTAAGACTGCCAAGGGAAAGACTTTGTATTCATTATATCCTATTTTCGTGTTGCTTTCTAGTAGATTCAACGTTGGATTCTTTGATGATGAAGATTCTGTAGACAATTATTCGGGCTCAAGGACTTTATTTGAGACATCCAAATCTAAAAATAACCTTGAAAGGATAGCATTAGACTATGGGGAAACTGTTGAGGAACTGATAAATGATGAGGATTTCTATGACCAAATGAATAGCGATCGCCCTCCACAGTTTAACATGGCATTGTTAAGATCATTGGGTAACAAATATTATTCAATGAGGGCAGTACTTACTGCATTTGTAGAACCTTCTAATGAGGTATTTGAAGCCATTAAAAGAAATAACGATGGCATTGGGGTTGAAATTTTGGAGGGTCTGCTTCTTCATATAATACAGAATGCGCTCTCTGAAGAAGCGTTCGACAAAGATCATATTACTGATTTACAAAGACAGCTAACAAGACAAAGCATCAATAAACCAACAGGTTGGCAAAGAAAAGATGGAGAAGGGTTGGGAATGGATGAGTTAATCCCTAAAGATATTTTCCAACTGGTAGATCTTAAATTTACAGAAGACCAAATAAATGCATTTAGGAGGAGTCTAATTAAAACTTCCGAACTCAACGGTATTAGAATACCAAAACTTTTTGATGTAAATGTGAACCAAAGATATTTTCTTAATCCGAATGCAGTTACTTTACGTCCTGCTCTTTTCGATGATTGGTACAGATGTAAAGGTTGCCATGAGTTCACTCCAATAGGAATAAACGGAAGATGTGAACAATGCGGTGGAGAGATTAAAAAGGTTGAATTAGATGATATGCATCTAATTGCTAGGAAGGAATTATTTAGAGATCCTTGCAAAGATATATTTAATGGGAACCGCAAACCATTCACCTTAAGGTCTGAGGAGCATTCAGCACAGGTATCGTCTAAGGATAAATCAGATATATTTTCACCATCTGAAAGGTACGAACTACTTTTTCAAGATATCATGATAAGTGATAACACGAATGAACAACCAGTTGATATTTTGAGCTCGACAACAACTATGGAGGTTGGAATAGATATTGGAAGTTTAACCGGAGTAGGTATGAGAACAATACCTCCTTTGCCAGCAAATTACCAGCAAAGGGCAGGAAGAGCAGGAAGAAGGGGCGCTTCTTTGTCTACAATAATAACATATGCGGACAACTCGCCCTACGAAACTTACAATTTCAATCACCCAGAACTTTTAATCGGGGCTCAAAATGCAGAACCAATTATTTATATACATAATAAGAAAATCATAGAGCGACATGTCAATGCGACTTTAATCCAAAAATTTTTTCAGAAAGTGCCAATTCCACGGACAGCAGATGTTTTCAGTTCATTGGGTACTGCTGATGAATTTTTCAAGGGTAATGGGGGCTTTTCTTTAATTGAATTTAGGGAATGGGTCCAAAAGGAAGTCAAGGATGCGAAATCGACTAATGCTAAGAATATCGCAACAATACTCCCCGATAGTCTAGAAGGGATTCGCTCTGAAGATCCACAATGGAAGGAGAAATTCATAAAGGAAACTGCATCTAACTTCGTTGATTCTTTGAATAAATTATCGACAACAAATTATTGGGATTCGACAAGTGATGAGGATTATAACTTACTTACAGCATTGCTGGATTCTGCTCTTCTCCCTACATTTTCTTTTCCTATAGACGTTTGCACTTTTTCTGTATTTGACGATAATCCTAACGGGAATAGAGTTAAAACGAAATATGAAATTGGACAGGATCTCAAACAGGCCTTATCAGAGTACGTCCCAAGTCGACAGATAGTTGTTGATAAGAAGACATATACTTCCTATGGACTATATTTCCCATTTGCAGTAGACCCTATTAATAGGGCAAAAAAAGTTGGGTGGGATTCCCTAAAATGGTTGAATTATTGTACAAGGTGCAAAACCATTTTAACAGAAAATGATGTTGATTTGTCCCAGTCTAATGAGACGTGCAGAATTACTTCATGTGGAGCTCCAGTAAAATCAGTGAGGATATACAAACCGGAAGGATTTTCACCTGAAGTTAAAAACAGAAGAGTTGACGAAGGTGAAAAGAAGGAAGTCAATAGAATTTATGCACAAGCTGCTAAATTTCCGCTATCATCAAATGAGAACGAAGATGTAGATAAAACCAAGTCTTCTGGGACAAAAAATGGAATTGTTTATCATAGCCGAGATAAAGAATTGGAGGTAGTAAATTTTGGCCCTAATGAAGAAGGCTTCATGATTTGCAGAGAATGTGGTGCTATTGGAGATAATGCTGCATTAATAAAATCACATAACCGACCATATCCAGTATTTAGTAAAGGATCGAAAATATCCGATCAGTGCCATGGTAGTTCACCCATAGTGACTTCTTTCGGTTTCTCTTTTCACTCCGATATTACTGTACTAAGAGTAAAATTTACCGGAGATTTTAGACTTGAATATGATAGACCCTGGTTCGAAACAGCATGCCAGTCGTTTTCTGAGGCCTTAATTATAGGAGCAACAAGAACACTTACAATAGAACCCAAAGAATTATCTGGAAATTATAGGGTTCTAGATCCTACGATGGAAGATATGGATAAAGGAATAACTGGATATGTCGAATTTTTCTTATATGATACAACTTCCGGTGGAGCAGGTTTCTCTGGAGAGGTTTTTGAGAGATTTGTTGAAGTTCTTAAGACAACTAAAAAATTACTTTCTGAGTGTGAATGCGAACAATCTTGTCCTTCTTGTCTTAGAACTTATACTAATAGGATTTGGCACGAAAATCTAGACAGGTATTTGGCATTAGATCTATTAAATTATATTTCATTTGGATCACTGCCTATTCCAAGTGAAGCACGTACCAAAATATTCTTATCTAGACTAGATAAAACTCTAAAGTTGATGGATGAGAATTTACAAACAAATATCCAGAGTAAATCTGCTAACCTAAATGTTAAGTTAAATAGTAAGGAAGTGAGAGTATATTTGAAATCATGCATGACAAAAACTCCTGTCACAACAAACTCAGTTGTTTATATTTCTGATTTTGAATTGCTTCATTCATTACCTACCGTTGCAGGCGAGGTAATGAAAAGTTTAAAAAGGCTAATGACATAAATAATTGATTTTATTTAGATTGTATCGCTTTTTCTGAAGTATTGCTATATTATTTCCTACTGTCAGTAGATGGATATAACCTAAACCTATATGTCATAATGATACTTTAAATCCTGCGTATCTCCATCCCACAATATGACACACTTCCTAAATATTTCACCGTTTTCAATACTATTCCAAGTCGGGAAGACTTCCCGAATACAGTGATTAAACAACACTTAAATATTTTTCAAAAATACCCTTTCATGTCGCTGTATGGATACATTCCAGCCTTAATTACCGTTGTGTTGATGGCTGTGACCATGTACCTTGTA
>JAKAYH010000045.1 GCA_021826835.1 Thermoplasmata archaeon
AGATTCGAACTGCCGTCGGCGGGTCCAGAGCCCACTATGCTTGGCCACTACACCACAGAGCTATAGACTCCCTATTTAACAACTATATTAAAATCTTTCAATACTTTCATGCTATAACTGATATCTTAAAATGCGTGATGTTTATAACAAATTAATTATAAAGACAAGATATATGGACATGTGAAAAACTGGTCTGTACATTTCTATTTTGATGATGATTTTTCATGGAAATCACTGGATAAAGCCTTTACTGAGATATTTGCTGTGATAAAAGGGGAGAAGAAGCAGATCCCTGAAGAGGAACAGCAAATTCAGGTAAAATATGAACTCAATATGAGGGAAATAAACAACAATAAAAAACCAATGGGATTTTATTCTGATCAAACAGATCTTTCTCTTTTATTCCCTATGGATAGAAAAGAAATGATAGTTGCCAGACTATCACCCAATGAAAATATTCATGAGATAGGCGATCAAATAGGAAAGATTCTAAAGGCAAAAAAAATAAAATTCAAAATCGACTATGATAAGATGCTTCTTATTGATGTCATAAAGAGCAGAAAGTAAAAATATGATCTATAGTAATTTTGAATAACTAAATAATTAATTAATCTCATACGTTCAAGAGTTGTGAAAACAGTATCCAGAAGGGTTTATTGTTCCTCAGCAAACATAGGATCAGGATTTGATTCCTTTGGCATATGTCATAGTGCATTCTTTTCTGATGTAAATCTATCAGTTACTCATGAACAGGGGCCATTGGAAATTAACTTTAAGTGTAATTCAAATGATTTTGACTTAAATGAAAATAGTGCCCTGCATGTGATGAGGAAGATAGCCTCTGATTTCCATATAAATTCCCACCTATCTCTGGAGATTAACTCCAATATCCCAGTTGGTATGGGACTTGGAAGCAGTGGCGCTGCCTCGGTTTCGTCTTCGGTTCTCATGAATGAGCTATTTGATCTGAATCTTTCCGTGAATGATATTATAAGATACTCATCATATGGAGAAAAATTTGCATCTGGTAGTTACCATCTAGATAACATAACTGCATCGACTCTCGGGCATTTCTCTGCAGTGTTTTCAGATAATCCCCTTAGAATCAAGAGATTCAATTTACCAGAGGGTATAGAATTTATGGTGATTGTTCCACAAATTAAAACTAAGAATAAGACTATGGAAAATAGAAAACTCATACCTGATATGGTAACTTTTAAGGATTCTGTGAAAAACTCAAATTTTTCAAATTCATTGCTTGCAGGCATACTGACTTCCGATCGAGACCTGATAGCTTATGGACTGAATGATTGCATAGTAGAACAGGCAAGAATGAGTAGGTATAACTTTTTGACAGATGTGAGGACTATATGCAAGGCAAATAATGCCATTGGTTTAATATTAAGTGGAGCCGGGCCAACAATGCTATGCTTCACAGACAGAGAAACAGATAGGTTAGAAATCAGTAAAAAGTTAGACAGTTACTTCCAGTCTAGGGGCTTAGATTTTATAATCTCAGATTCATATCCTTCAGATGGTATCTATGAATGAAACTGAAGATCATGTGATAAATGATAACGCGATTCCACCAAATTTCCCAATTACTTTCCCAATTTTCCAAACATCGTCCTATGTATTTCCGGAGGGAAAGAAATATAGATATTCAAGGGAAGCTAACCCCACCGTTGAGGAACTTGAGAGACAGATAAATATTCTTGAAAAGACAGAAAGAACAGTTTGCTTTTCTTCAGGTATGGGAGCCATAACAACTACTCTTCTTTCGATCCTAAAGCCTGGAGACAGGATTGTAACAACACTTGATACCTTCGCCCGAACTTCCAGATTTATCAGAGACTTTTTAGGAACATGGGGTATTAGAAACGATATAACCAATCCAGGAACAAACGAAATATTAAGTTCAATAACAGAGAAATCTGTGGTTATGGTTGAAACCATATCAAATCCTTCCCTAAGAGTTTATGATCTGAGAAAAATTGCGGAAAAGGTACATTCTTTTGGCGGTATACTTATTTGTGATTCAACATTTGCAACACCTGAGAATATAAACCCCCTGGATTATGGGGCCGATATTATTATACACAGTCTATCCAAGTTCATTTCAGGCCATAACGATACCATAGGTGGCAGTGCATCAGGAAGTGCAGAAATTATGGATAAGATCGATCTAACGAGGAGAACTATGGGCACAAATATGGACCCTAACACTGCTTATCAGATTATAAGAGGCATTAAGACCCTTCAGTTAAGAATGAAGGAGATTAACAAGAATGGAATAAGCGTGGCAAGAAATCTCTCCTCAATAAAGGGGATAGAGAATGTTAATTATCCTGGTCTGGAGAGTCATAAAGATTTCGAATATTCAAGAGATAATCTTAGAGGATATGGCGGTGTTCTGACTTTTAAAATAACAAGTAATAATGATGATCCTTACCATATTTTCAAATCCCTTAAGAGAGTTAGACCTGCAAATACACTGGGAGGAGTTAATTCTATAATAGCCCATCCGATGACCATGTCCCATAGATCCCTAACTGAAGATGAACTTAATATTTTAGGAGTTGACAATAGGACTTACAGACTATCGGTTGGCTTAGAAGATGCAGAAAGTATTGTGGATGATATAAGAAATGCTCTCTAAACGATGACTATGAGATGTGCATCCTTATGTTATTATCCAGTCTTTCAGAGAAAACTGGGTATTATGAGGATCAACCTTAAAGTATATGGTTTGCCTGATCAGTAGTTTGAGTGATTTTATGATTGGGACAACGGTTTCTGTTGATATTGGAGGAACATTTACTGATATAATTATATTACAGGACAGAAAGGTGGTAAAAAAGTTTAAGGTACCCACAACGCCAAAAAATCCAGAAATAGGAGTGGTTAATGGTTTGAATTGGTCTGGTGTTTCACACATAAGTGAATTTGTTCATGCAACAACCATCGCAACCAACACGCTTCTGGGGCAGTTTGGCCTTAGTTTGCCTAGGGTTGCCCTGGTCACAACGAAAGGATTCAGGGACGTTATAGAGATCGGAAGGCAGAATAGACCATCACTGTATGATCTGGAATTTAAGAGGCCGAGATCTATAGTTCCCAGAAAAATGAGATTTGAACTTGATGAAAGAACCGATTACACAGGTAAGGTTTTAAAAACTGTGGAAAAAAATGATATCACAAATCTAATTGAAAAGATAAGAAAGTTTAAAACTGAAAGCGTTGCGGTGTCATTCCTTCACTCATATATCAATAACACAAATGAGGAACTTGTTAGAAGTGAATTGTCCAAGGAGTTCAAGTATGTCACTGTGTCAAGTTCCGTAGCGCCAGAACCAAGAGAGTATGAAAGGACATCTACCACAGTTATCAATGGTGTGCTTATGCCTGTGATAACCAGATATATATCAAGATTAAGGGAGAATCTAGTTCCTTTCGGTTCACCACCCATAAGCATAATGTCCAATTCTGGTGGGCTGGTAGATGAACATGAAGCTGCTAATAATCCAGTTGCCATAATTGAGTCTGGACCAGCTGCAGGTGTGGTTGCAGCCGGGGTTTTAGCCAATAAACTTGGACTGCCAAAGATAATTAGTTTTGATATGGGTGGCACAACTGCAAAAGCTGGCACAGTTATAGACGGAAAAATCGAGATCACATCTGAATATGAGGTCGGGGGAAAGTCACACTATGGAAGAATGATAAAAGGAAGTGGCTATCCAGTGAGATATCCCTTTGTTGATCTTGCTGAAGTTTCTGCTGGTGGAGGCACTGTTATATGGCTAGATTCTGCTGGCGGAATGAACATCGGTCCAATGAGTGCAGGATCAGAACCTGGTCCAGTTGCATATGGAAGGGGTGGAAAGCTACCAACTATAACAGATGCAAATCTCATACTGGGAATACTTAGTGATCAGATGTCTGGCAGCAATTTCGTCCTGAGAAAGGATCTTGCAATGAAAGCATTCACTAAGCTTGGACAGCCATTTGAAATTGCAGAAAAAGCTCTTAGGCTTGTTGATCTTGAAATGTCAAGGGCCATAAGAATGGTAACTGTGGAGAGAGGTATTGATCCCACAGAATTCACACTTTTTGGTTTTGGAGGGGCAGGCCCACAACATGCCGTTAGAATAGCTCAGGAAATTGGTTTAAAGAGCGTTGTTATTCCACCTGATCCAGCGGTTTTCAGTGCTCTTGGGATTCTCAATTCTGACTGGAAATACGAGATGAGAAAATCCTTCCCGGATGATATTCAGAAGAGTTTTAAAGAACTTGAAAAATCTCTAGAAACCAAATTTGGAACCAAAGAATTTGTTTTGTATGCAGATTGCAGGTATGCAGGACAGGGTTCAGAAATAAGTGTTCAGGTATCAGAACCTGACAGGGATAAAATTGCGGAAGAATTTATAAAATTGCATCAGGAAGCCTATGGATTTACTCTCGACAGAAGCGTGGAGATATTTACAATAAGAGTATTTAGTATAGGAAAAAGGGATAAGCCTGAAATTGTTGAAGGTGTCAGGGATTCTGTTTCAATAGGCTACAGAAAGGTGTACTCAGGGGCTGATTTTGTTGATGTACCAGTATATACAAGAAACACACTATCGTCTGGTACTAAAATAGAAGGGCTGGCATTGGTTGATGAACCTGGGTCCACAACATTCATTCCAGAGAAATGGACTGCTGAGGTTGGAAAGTTTGGTGAACTAAATTTGAGGTTGAAATAAATGGTAGAGTGGGAGTTTATAGGTAAGGCTACGCAGTTTGTTGCTGAGGAAATGGGAGTAGCTCTTAAGAAATCTGCCTTATCACCAAACATAAGGGAAAGGATGGACCACAGTTGTGCCATAACCAATTCTGAAGGGATAATAGTTGCGCAGGCGGAACATATACCAGTTCACCTTGGTTCATTCAGGATAGGAATAGGAAATATCATGAAATGGATGAGGGATCACGAAATTATTCTCCATGATGGAGAAATGCTAATGACAAATGATCCTTATATTTCTAGCACACACATGAATGATGTTGCCCTAATTGGGCCTGTTTATATTGGAAATGAAATTGTGTCCTATGTGGTGAATAAAGCTCATATAGTAGATGTGGGAGGGCCAGTTTTTGGAAGCATTAATCCCAACGGGAAGAATCTTTACCAGGAGGGACTTATAATTCCTCCAGTAAAGTTGGTTAAACTTAATGCATTGGACGGGGAATTACTGGCTATTATACTGAATAATTTCAAGGATCCTGAAACTGCCCTGGGTGACCTTAATGCTCAGGTTGCTGCAAACAGGACGGGCATAAAGAGGATAAAGGAGATATTCAACAGATTTGGTAAAGATGAGGTTCATAAATCCTGGGAAAGACTTCTTGAAAATTCTAAAGCCTTAAGTTTGAAGGCCATATCAAAATGGAAAGTAGGAACTTTTAAGGCGGTCGATTATCTTGAAATTGGTAAAGAAAAGGTACCCTTGAGGGTATCCATTAATATTTCGAATGAAGGCATTGCAGCTGATTTTACCGGTACGTCTGATGAAATAGAGTATCCCCTCAATGCTGTGCCTGGAATGACTTTTTCTGCTACTTCCTTTGCCATAAGAAGTGCACTGGGTATTGATATACCAACAAATGAAGGCTTCTATTCCATTATAAAAATAATAGCACCCTTAGGTTCTCTTGTTAATCCCCATAGGCCCTATCCAGTTTCTGGCGGAAACGTTGAAACAACCCAAAGAATTGCTGATCTGGTACTACATGCTCTAAGTCATTGTGTTGAGGGAATACCCTCTGCCTCATCAGGTACAATGTTTAATGTCATGATTGGTGGTAGAAGAGGCAATGGAAATTACTGGTCATACTATGAGACTATTGGCGGTGGTAATGGAGCAGGACCGGGACATAAAGGTTCCTCTGGGGTACACAGTAATATGACCAATACACTGAACACACCTGTGGAGGTAGCTGAAAAGGAGTACCCATTGTTTTACACTTCATATACACTCAGGAGGAGAAGTGGAGGAATGGGTAAATTCAATGGTGGCGACGGTATTATTAGATCTTTTAAGGTGCTGGAAAATAGTTCCTTTTCCCTCATAGCAGATAGATTCATTACCAGTCCATATGCACTTAATGGAGGAAAAGAGGGAAAACAATCATCTGTTTTTGTCAGGCACAATAATAAGAAGAAAAAAATGCCAAGTAAATTTACAACCGAACTTGTAAGAGGAGACGAAGTTATCCTAATGACTCCTGGTGGATCGGGGTATGGATAAACCTGACACAGATGGAGATTTAAATCCTAAGATTTTGAACATACTCCTTTTCTAAAAACAGGACATACTGTTTTAAATTTATACAATTTGCCTTTCTCTCCGATACAGGAATGGATTTTGATCGTTTGTATAGAAGTGAGTAACATTTATGATGCTCTGACCGGGATTTGGACCCGAGTCGCCGGCTTGAAAGGCCGGTATGCTTGGCCTGGCTACACCATCAGAGCTTGGTAATCAGGTAAGATACCAATCTATATTTATTTTTGCCTGTATTTCGTTAAAATATGTGGGTTTACTCCATAAGGATATTGAGTAAATTATACCCGTATAATAAGTTGAATTCATGTGTTTGATATAAAACCAATACTACTTGTTATGGATTTTAGTAAAAGAGAATTAGTCGTTAACCCACTTCATTCCTGCTGATACTTACACACGGTATAAATAGGGTATTGGTTAAAAAGACCATTTTCTTTCGGGTTTAGCATATAATTCTATTAACCAAATATTTTCTTTTTGAAAAAGGATGATTTGGAGAAAAATTATATTTTTATGATTTCGTCGCAGCAGTTAAATTTTCATTCGCATATTCACTATCTCGAAGCAAACCTTTTAGTGATTTGCTTATTGCATATACCGAGATATAAGAAGCAGTAAAAACGAAAGCTCCAACAACAATCACTGCAAGAGATTCAAGACCTAGTTGATGCAATGCCATAATACCCCCACCGAATAATATCCCGTTTGGAAGATTGGATGCTCCAGATGCAATTGCAAAGGATGTTTGTGTGAAGAAAGCAATCATGAGAAGACCGAATACACCTCCAACCATATGCCCCGGCAACACACCTATTGGATCACTGTACCATTTTGGTCTGGATAATAAATTTTCAGCTAAGACAAATATCGGACCACTTATTAAACCTAGGACTACAGCACTTCCTGGGCTAACGTATCCGGCTAAGGGTGTTATTACTATCAATCCCATTAAAACACCATTTACACCATAGATCAGACCTGGATCATGCTTCGAAATTAAAAATTTAGTTCCCATGGTAGAGACCATTGCAGAAGCAGCTGCAAGAAACGTTGTTATAACCACTATCACTGTTTCACTGGTAAATGCAAGTTCACTTCCAGGGTTGAATCCAAACCACCCGACCCAGAGAAGTAGAATTGCAAGAGTCAACCATCCAGAATTCAGGCTTCCATGCTCTATCTTTGATTGCTTCAGTCCTTTTTTCTTTTCTTCCTGCCATATCCTAACCAGTATAGCCAGGGCTGCAAATCCTGCGGCTCCATGAACTACTAATCCACCTGCAAAATCCCGTACTCCCATAGTATAAAGCCATCCAGTTGGGTTCCATATCCACGCTGCTGGCAGTGTGTATATGAATATGAAATAAATGATTGAGAATAAAATAAAAGCGGACATCTTAACTTTTCTAAGAACTACAACTCCAACGAGAGCGAGCGTTACAGAAGCAAAGGCTGTTTCAAAGAGAAAATAAGCTCCCGTAGACAGACCAGTATCGAAGAAATTCTTACCTGTAAGCCAGAAAATGCCCGTTAGTCCACCTGAAAGACCTGTAGAAAAAAGACCCAAGAATATATTACTATAAAATGGGTTTCCGATTAATCCACCGATGGTTGGTGCAAAGGCAATATTAAACCCAATTAATCCCATAAAAAATAAAGAGAATCCAGTTATTATTAAGGTCTTATACAGACTTCTGTCAAGTTTGTGGTTTAACTCCCCAATTTCAAGAAAACCTACAGAAATAGTCATTGTGAATACAAGCAAGCTCGCGAACAAAACCCACAGATCATTAATAAGATTTGGTTGCATTAAAAACACTTATAGGGGAGGATAAATGGATATTATTTTAATTCTCTTAGTATATATATAGTGTTCGGTAGGATTAAATCAAGCTCTAACAAGAGTTAAACTAATTTCATATTGATTCAACCTCCAAGAATTGTCTTTGGACTTTTCTAAATTAAAAACAAATTCTTAAAATCAAATTGTTTCAATTTCTAGCATTGATAATTGCCTATATTCTAAAAGATATAATTTATAATAGTCCCTTGACCAACTTGATTTGACGCATCATAGAGAGAAGTCTCCCGTTATCTATGAGAGAATGTCATCATTACCAGTACTATTTAATCACCCTATTTAAGACTGATTCCTCTTTTTCATTCAATATTATACAAAGATAGACTCTTCTAGGGCACAAATTTTATTTGAACTTGATATTAATGTTAAAGAAAATTAAAAGATCAATCTTTGTGCATCCATTTTATCAAATCCATATTTCTGAATGAATCCTCCAATAGAATCATGTAATTTTCGAATGATATTAGATCATAGACCCTAGATATTTCCTGAAGCCTTTCACTTTCAATTTCAGAAGCACACTGGGCTAGGAGTGTCAGCGAAAGAACCTGTCCAAAAAGTTTCAGTAGATCCTTTGAATTTATTTCCACATAGCTACTCTTTATCAAGTTGTTGAACTGATTCTCTACAAATTTAATTCTTTCTCTTATTCTTTCCTTCATTTTTACATCTTCTATCTTTTCATTCCTTGTTTTTAGATCATTAAAAAACATAGATGCAACTCCCTTCTTTAAAATAGTCTCAATCATGTCTAAAGCCTGAATGTTGCTTGTTCCTTCCCAGATGGAAGTTACAAGTGCATCCCTGTGAAACTTTGGCATGGGGAATTCTTCAAAGAAACCTATGCCTCCGAAAATCTCCATTGAATATTGAGTAATATGATCAGATGACCATGCTGCCATATTCTTGGCAATATGTGTTATAAACCTTGCATAATTGTATTTGTCGTTATAGGGTGGTTTTATATCAGTTACATCTGAAAATAATTGAGCTGCATAAAGTGATATAACTAGAGAAGCCTCAAGTTCAGCCTCCAGACTTATGATATCCTTCATCATAAGTGGGTGTTCTATCAGTTTCTTTCCAAATGCGGATCTCTTTTCAGTGTGAAGATAGGCTTCCCATAATGCCTTTCTTGCTATACCAACTGCGGCCAGGGCATCATCAATTCTTGATATGGTAAGAATTTCCATCGCATAGTATATTCCTTTGCCTTTCTCTCCTATCAGATAGGCTTCTGAATTTGTGAATTCAACCTCTCCACTTGGCACTGCTATGGTTCCCATCTTATTCTTCAATCTTCTGATATTATAATTCAGGTCTCCTGTTTTTCTTATTGCAGGCACAAAGAATGTTTCTAGTGAGCGAATTCCCTTATCTCCAGTCATTGCAGTAACTATGGCACCATCAGCTATTCCTGCATTGCTTGCAAAATATTTGTCTGATCCATTTATGACCCATCCATTTTCAGTTTCCATAGCCTTTGTTTTGTTTGCACCCAGGTCACTTCCCCCCTGAGTTTCACTGTAGAAAGTTGCACCGTACCATGGATCTTTTTTATCAAGATAATGATTGATAAAACTTTCATCTCCATTGAAATATTTTCTTAATGCATAGGCTGTCTGTGCTGTAAGTGTAAGGCTACAGAATATACCTGAATCAGAAATGAGGTATCCAGAGACAAAGTGGTACATCCATGACTGCTCACCAGCAGCACTCTTTATTACAACTCCTAAATTCTGTAACTTTTTCAGCGCATTCCTGTGTTCAGGTGATAATCTTACATAGTCTGTCCTTTTTCCATCAAGATTCCACATTATGAGTTCTGGTTTTCCATTATGATCCACATAATCCATTATTTCTATCAATTCACTGGAAACATATTCTCCTAGAATCTCAAGGTCATTATCCGCGTGAAAATTTAAGAATTTCAGGAATTCTGAAAGTGGTAGATCTTCGCTTAAATAGTTTATCCCTTTGCTTCTGAAAATTTCATTAAACCTGTCTATCATAGTGAAACAATGTGCAACAAGTTATTAATATTCTGATTTCCAGTTTTGGTTATATATCAAACGATATTTGTGAATGGTTTAACAAAATTTAAACACATTCGAGCATTAACCCTTTTAGAGGGCTTGTAGTCCAGTGGTTATGACGTCGCTCTCACACAGCGAAGACCGCCGGTTCGAATCCGGCCAGGCCCATTTAAAAATGTAAGCAAATCCTATTGTCTATCGGATAGGTAGGGATTCGATTATTTAATTAAGTGGATACCAATAATAT
>JAKAYH010000046.1 GCA_021826835.1 Thermoplasmata archaeon
TGTGAAGTCATTATCCCTGACCGCAGTTAGAGCGCCTACCGCAACACCGGCAGCAGTAAGTGCTGAGGCCACTATGGCCCCTCCCAATGCACTCAGCCCAAATGTTGCAGGAGAAACAGATATAGAAACACTTAAAACCAAAGCAGCAATAGAAAAAAGTATGCCGGAATCAGTGGTCATGCTAGTCACGTGATTGTAATACCTCTGGGCGCTGTTTCCGGCATATAGACTGTTGAATACATCATGTTCACCATTAGTAACTGACCAATCTCCAAGCCACCACGGTGCATGATAAACAAAATAATTTATCTGAACCATCACCAATTCTCCAGAGTCAAAACAAACACCCAATGGGAGATCCGGTCTTATATGCATCAACATCGACGGTACCTTGTTTACTTTGTAATATACCTGCACATTTGTTTCTTTGACGTTTAATGTTTCTACATTCCTGTATCACGCGATGTTTTTTCCATGTATTATCCATCCAAAAACTGTTTCTGCCTGTTTATGGTCCGTGGTGTTAAATTTAAAAATCAAATTTTTACTGCAAATGGCAAGTAGTTTCTGTGAAATTATATCAGAGTGTATAAACTTGGAGAATATCATATCTCTCTGTAGTGAGCTGAGATGGTTCATTAACCTAGGGCTTTTTCCGTTGTAAGTAGTGCTATACCAGCTTTCGAATTGTGCCGCAATTGAATTGGATTTTACGGGTAGTGGCTTAGAAGCAAGCACATTCAGGTTAGCAGACACCCGATTGACATCTGCGTTTCCATAAGAGCTATCTATTGCCAAAACAACTCCAGATAAAACAAAAACGCTACCATTATTTTCTTCTTATTATTCATGGAAGTTTTCACGAGGATTTCCAAAAACTCCTCGAAAACCTTTTTCATGATCTCATGGTCAATATCAATGAACCTTTACCACACGGGATTGTCAGAACTTTACAGGGAGATAGAGGCGCTTGGCGATCCTCTCACAGGCATATCAGATCGCATTGACTTCGAAAGGATCAGACCGATCCTTTCCGATCTATACGCAAATGATACAGACAAGGGAGGAAGACCAAATTATGATCCTGTACTCATGGTGAAGATACTGTTGCTGCAGCATTGGTACAATCTTTCAGATCCCTAAATAGAGAGGAAGATCAGGGATTGGATATCATTCATGAACTCCTCAGGATATACAGATAAATTGCCAGATAGAAACACACTATGGTACTTCCGTGAGAGACTATCCAAGGCGGGGAAGGACCGTCCGGTATTCAACAAAATAAGGGACCAGATCATGGCGAAGCGCATCAGCATCAAGAAGGACACCATGCAGGACGCATCATTCATTGAGGCAGATAGGGGTGAGTGGGAAATCCAGGGGAGATGATGCAAACATAAGAAGATCAAAAGATGGTGCATCTGCCACAAAGAATCATGAACATCACTTTGGATACAAGGCACATACCCTTGTGAATGAGATAAAAATAATCATAAAACTTTCACTGACTCCTGCGAACATTCATGATTAGCAGAACGATCTCAGCATTCCCGGTATTGTTTGTTACAGGGACAAGGGATACTTCGGTTCAGAGTGTAAAGGCATCAATGGAACAATGGATCGATCAGTGAGGGGACATAAGCTTCCAGTGAAGAGCATTAGACGGAATATCCGCATATCCAGCATCCGATCTCTGGTGGAACATCCTTACTCCGTCATGAAAGGTATATTCCATTTCTTTCATGTCATGGTTACGACAGTGCAGAGAATAAGGGTGAAGACCTATCTTACAGCCATCTGTTAAAATCTCATGAGATCAAGATGTCTTGACCGTATAGCGTAAGCCATCGAAATTTGATAAAATTGCAAGGAAAAACATGGTGAAATTCAGCATGTTTCACTGTAATGCCGGCATCATGAACTGATTTTACCGGGTTTAGGAAAGACATCGTGCTAAATCAGATGGTTTTGAGAAATCCTCTCTTATCTTTCACATATTGCATACATAAATATTTTATTGTGAATCAAGCGTTATTCCTAACTGAATACGCCTTTTTGATACCCTCTTTTCATCAACCCTGAAAACCCTCATTTTTGATTCACAGGTCGCAGTGATTAGGATTTATGGCTATTCGCCACTCATTGTTCTTTTTAATTCTACTATAATTTTGCGATCTGCCCCTTCAACAACCCTATTGTTGACCCGTATGGATTCCCTATGGATGCAAGCAATGCTTCCAGAAACTCTTTTCCAACCTTTTCCATGACCCTGAACAGGTCAATCAGAATCCTCATGGCCATTGACCTGAATCTCATACCAGGTGTACCTTTCCCGATTTTAAGATGGGGTTCCATGGAACGTATGGCAGAGATTTCGAGAAGCAACTCACCCAGGGGACTCAGCTTTCCCTTACCAAGCAAGCTTTCATGCGTCCTCTGGTAGAGATGCCTTAGTCCGTCCAGCTTCATTTCCCTGGGAAAAACCTCGATATCCCATCTCCTGAGATATAGCTCGCTCACCTTCTTCGGCTTCCAGTCAATCCTGTTGGTAACAAAGAATTTTTCCGAGCCCTTTCCAATGGATATTATGACCTGAACTTTTCCAACATTCTTCATCCCTGTTGTTATGGCCTTCATTAAATATGTGCCGCCATCTATGCTGTATGCAGTCATGTTTCTGAGGTTGAGTGAAGCTTCATAATCCCTGAGTCTGATCCATGATCCATTCACCAGTATCTTCCTGTTGCTTTTCGCTTCCGTGATCCAGTCCTTCCTCTCCCTTTCCATAAACCTTACGAGGCAGGAGGCAAAGTACCAGGAATCAAATACCACGGTGCTGAAATGGTGGACCTGCTGTGATTGATCTCTTGATGACAGTCATCTGCATGGCTATCTTGGACAGCCCATTCTTTGCCTTGAGATCCAGGTTGAGGGGAAATATTCCTTCTCTTCCAGATATGACAGAGGTGACATACTGCATTCCCCATACTGATTTCCCCTGTGTGTGATCAAATACCCATGATGCACCCTCAATATGCCTGCCGTTTCTTTCAGGAATTGTGTCGTCAATGACCATCAGGGAATCTGATGCATAACGGTTCATCAGATCTACAGACTTCCTGAATATCTCCAGTACCGGGATATTCCTGAGAAATCTGTTCAGGTTGGACTGATTGGTATGTTCCATGAATATCCTGTTCAGGTGTTCCACTGAACGGGTTGTTGATACCCATGAAGAGGAAATGTATCTGGAGAACTGCTTCCTGTTAAAAAGAGGTCTGAATTCAGCAAGAAGTTCGCTGAGGATGTCGGGAGTATTCACCATGGGTATCTCGATCATGATATGACAATGTCAGACACATGAATAAATCTTACCAAAACGCAAAACTATAGTAATTCTAAAAAAATGCACTTGAAAAGGTATCCTAGTGGTAAAGTATAGAGATCAGGCATTATCATTTTAAAGTCTTAAATTTGATATAATAAGGAACTAGTGGGAATAGAACTAGAAACAACAACATAAAGTCAATTGAAAGATAACCAAAGGGTGAAGTACCTATTTTTAATCGAAAATGTTGGAAAATTAAAAGTATAAGGATTGAGTAAAAGAATAACGGAAAACCAACCCATAGTTCCCTAAAGTAAAACTTCAACTTGTTTTCATTTCCTTCTTTTTTTAAAATATAATACCTTCTAACGCTGTATATCGAAATTGAGCCTGATATAAATAATAAAATTAAAAAAAACAAGAAGACAATTTCATTAAGGTTCATGAATACGTCCCCCCATAGCCCCAATTGTTCAACCCTATACTATTTGCAATTCCATGAGCTGTACCACTTATTGAAGCAGCTATGGCCACTCCAGAGATGGGTGCGGCTAAGCCAGTGGATACATATTCCACTAATGGAACGTTAGGTATAAATGTTATTGTGTTCATGTTGCTGAGATACCCATACATCCCTATAGATGATGCAAGACTACCAACTACAGTCACAGATGGATAATAGTAATTGACAATATCAAACATCCACATATATTTGTTTCCAGATGGCTGATTAGCATAAGTTGATTCGTAAATGGACGTTAGATCACTAGTCCATACATATGCTAATGCAGCGGCCGTTGAACCTGCTGCAACTAAGGCTGCTGCAATAATACCACCCACAACCGTGCTAATACCTAAAGTTGGAGCTGCGAATGTCAGTCCAGTTGCAATCGCACCTAATGCAATACCGAATAAGATTCCCTCTACATTGATAGTGCTCGTAACGTGATTATAGAAATTCTGAGCTGAGCTACCTGCATACAAAGAATTTATAACATCATGCTCGCCATATTTAACACTCCAGCCCCCAAGCCACCATGGAGCATGATAAACAAAATAATTTATCTGAACCATCACCCACATCCCACTATCAAACAAAACCCCATTTGGCAAGGATTCTGGTGAAATTTTTAAAAGTATAGAAGAGACCATGCCTGATCGTTCTTCATAATAAGAATTGGCACCGAGAAATTTCTTAGTGAAACTAGATGGGTATTTCTTATTTTTTAAATACCAGAATGTTTTGTTGACCATTTTTTTATCCAAAGAATTAAAATGTGCCAGTTCCTGATTTTGATTAATACGTAAAAATTGCACAGAACCTGGTTCATCCATGAGAAATTTCTTAACGATTGAATCTCTCTTCCCCGCACTAAAATTTTTAAATTCTTTTATCGAGCTTCCTGGGAAGTTCTTAATGTACCAGGAGTCAAATTTCTTAGCAAACATAACTGATGCATTTTGGCTCGCAGTCCTCAACATTGCTTGAGAGTCTCCAATCGCTTCCTGATTGTAATTGTTTACTATAGCAGAATGTGTAATTCCAGAAAAAGCTAGCAATAACATCGAAGCTGTCATAAAAATGGCCCCTAAATACTTCACTTTTAGCTTCATATTAATTAGAATATTATTGTATATATATTGTAGCTCCAAGTGTTACAATCTTTAAATGGAGATGCTCAAAAGTTTTAAAGGGTGTTTCTCAAGATACCATGTAGAGAAATAATGGATTGCGGGAACAAGCTTGTTAACAATCAAAAAAAAACTCAAATTCCCCAGCATTCAGCAGATGTGAGTTACACTCTAGCCGCGATTTAAATAGTTTCTGGGTCATATAGTATCAGATGAACAAATATTTGCTTGATATGTTTGCTGACACAAACCTCGTAGCAAAGATCAAGGACAGACTGCCTTATTTGTTTCAACTTGCAGAGCTGGAGAGCTCTAGAGCAGGTAAGATAGGAATGGAAGTTGGTTCGGTTAGAGAGAAAGTGATTACTGCTCTTTTAATTTTCAAATATGGAGAAAAGAATGTTGAATCAAACCTACCAATAACGGAGCCTGAAGTGGATGTTAAGCTGTTCAATAATCCTATTTCAATAAAGACAATCTCTGGCAAAGAGCCTTCCGGTGTAAAATTAATATGGACAGTAGATGCTGAGAAGGCCAAGTACTTCCTAGATACGTGGCAACCTACTTATGACCTGTTATTTGTTCATATCAATTGGTCAGCTATAGGTGGACTTTATTACATACCTAGCGAGGTCCAAAACTCTATATTTCAAAAGCTGGGTAGAGAAAGATACATAAAACTACCAAAACAGGGAACGAACCCAAGGGGTGTTGAGATATCTACTGAGGCACTGAGAGCAGCTATGAAAGATCCCAATACAAAGTCCGTAGAGATATACTGGATTAAGGAATCAATAGACTATAATCCATTTAAGAAATGGGTTGATCTATGGGGTGAGGATTAATGAATAGCAACAGCCGTAGAAATGGTTCACAAACAAGTTCGTTCGGTAGCCCCAGCCGGGCAAATCACGATTCATCTAAATTTTACAGCAGCAGGCTTTATGAGGGATTCTCTAGAGGAAAAGAAAATGTGGACTTCCGGGAGAATCCTTTGCCTGCTGACTCTATTGATAAAATATTTTGTAAATCCTCTGAAAGTATGAAGGAATTGCCTGACAATAGCATCCACCTTATGGTTACTTCTCCCCCTTACAATGTTGGCAAACTTTATGATAAGGACATGTCGCTAGAAGAATACAGAACATTCCTCACATCAGTATGGAAAGAAGTTTACAGGGTACTAGTGCCTGGTGGAAGAATCTGTGTGAACATTGCAAACCTTGGCAGAAAACCTTATATACCTCTCCATATGTTTATCATAGAAGACCTGCTCAACACTGGGTTTCTAATGAGGGGCGAAGTTATCTGGGACAAGGGAGCTACAGCCAGCTCTTCTGTTGCGTGGGGCACATATCTTTCAGCTAAGAATCCTGTGCTCAGGGACTCCCATGAATACATACTCATATTCTCAAAAGACACCTTCACTAGAGGGATGAAGGAGAAGATGAAATCCACACTTACAAAGGAGGAGTTCATTGAATATACCAAGAGTGTTTGGTCATTCAATGCGGAGTCAGCAACAAAGGTCGGACATCCTGCGCCATTCCCTATTGAACTTCCAGCTAGATGCATAAAGCTCTACACATTTGAAGACGAGATAATACTTGACCCTTTCATGGGTAGTGGAACAACGGCAATAGCGGCTCTTGAATTGAACAGACATTTTGTCGGGTATGAAATTGATTCTGAATACGTAAGAAGGTCAGAAAAGCGAATCAAGTTAACCATAGACAGAAAAAATCAACAATCATTGCCAGAAGAAATATCCTATTAATAATCAATAGTATGTCAAGCAAAAACTTCAGCTCAAATTCACCACCCATGGCCCTCTTTTGAACCTTCACCAATTATTATTCCACCCTCTTCGGCCGCCGATTACACGACACCATGCCTATAATTCAATCAAAATTCATCCCTAGCCTATCTCTTGATTTCCGCCTCTCACCCTTTTGCGTAGAGTCCTTTATTCGCACCACTCATTCATGGCGTGTCCTGTTCTCAACGTTCGTGGTTTATGCGTGGCGTTACAAACCTAAGCTTTGCTTGGTGTTCCACACTACCCACCTCCAACAGTTACACCACTAGTTCTTGATGCGCAAGACTTCCCGCTCGCTTCTGGCACATTTCCCCCCTAAGCGAAGTGAAATTTGAGGAGAACAGGGAGGAAAATTTTTGACCGCGCCATATCGCTGCATTCGGTGCGGGATGATAATAGGGAAAGGGTAGTATCAGAGAACCTACATTTCCAAAGGCGAACATTTTTGAATCGACAGTGCTGAACATTTCTTACTTTCATTCCCTTTGATTCTATATTTCTCTGCAATTCATTCCATGTAATGCAATCTCTTCCAGTCTTTGATAATCTCTCACTGGCTAACCATAAGTTTCTTCCATCGGGTTACTGATCAGGATAAACAAGGAAGTTAAGGGATGATATTCTATACTTTATGAGTGTTTCCGCCTCTTCATCTACCTTATTGAGGATGATCTGCAAAATAGTGCCTTCACCATTGTTTTGATGGGAATATTGGGTCTACATCACCTGTCTATATCATTGAGGGTATAGACCCTTGAGAAGTTGAGGAAATGCATTCCAGTCGATTGCATCTGGCATGTATTTTTCCTTCAGTGCTCCATCAAGAAGACTGCTCATGCATTAAAATGGCTATTCCTTGAATAAGTGTTATTGTATAATGGCTTTTCATGATGGAGTGCTTTTTAAAATACTTAAATGATTAATTATTATTCTCCATGTTAAGGTAGAGCCATATGCCAAAAATTACTTTTAATTATTATAGTGGGAAGAAGATAGGCTTATTAATAGTCGGTATTTTCGCCATATCCGGCCTGGTTCTTTCATTTCTAATTCCTAAAGTCATTTATCCAGCGGAATCAAATTCTGCATACACATCCCATGTTCAGTTGTTACTTCCAATACTTGAAGTAATCTTTTTCGTTACAGGAATCACATTATCAATTAAAGTAAGAAAAGGCTCGAATCCAAAAATAATGGATAGGAGCAGCAGGCATTATTCCAGTGTAAATTTGAGGGAAATGAGCAGCAATAAAATTATGGACATGGACGATAATGATAAAATACAGTTTCTCGAAAGCAGAATAAAACATTACAGGGAACTAGCTGAATCAGACCCCTCAGAACTGCCTGAACTTGCCAAGAGACTAGTTACCATTTCTTTTTTGTATAAAGAAATAGATAAAAATAAATCAAGGGCTTATCTTGAAGAGGCTAAAAGTGTTGTAAGTCAGGAAAATTACCCCAATGATGAGAAAGGAAAGGAAGTTTCAAACTTCTTAAATAGAATTACACAGTAGATTAAAGGTAGTAAAATGTATAAGGAAACAAATCCCAGGCCATTCAGGGCGATAATATCATATTCTATTGGGATCATCTTTCTCTATCTATCAGTATTCATGTCAACCAGGATCAAATACAACGGGCATCTCATCACAGCAATACCGGTAATATTCCCATTAGTCTTTGCTGTGGTTTGTTTCGCGTTATCCATTCTCTTTATTTTCACAAAGAAGTATCCATGGTTTTTCAGGACGGGCATGATGAGCCTATTGAGCGGAATTTCAATGTTTATCTTCGGTATTGTCGTATTCAGCCTTAAAGTAACCTCTTTCCTTGTCTGGGCGTCATCTGTTGGAATAGGTGTCTTGTTTCTCTCAGCGGCTATGATAAGGTTTATTGTTCAGGGCGGTTTAAGTGCATACAGAAAAGCAAAGAATTAGAACGAAGTTTCTTTTATCTCTGGAGGAGTATTCCTTGTATCAGGTATTGTTGATCTATTACCATTATCCATCACCTATAACATTAAATCCTTGGAGCAGTAAGTGGATCATTATGTGTTATTGCAGGAATTTGTTTCCTCCCTAATTGGTATTTATTTAAGAAACAGATCAACTAAAGAATCAAGAGAGGACTCATGAATCGGTACAAATATCATATCATCCACGTAACCATTTAGGACTCGGAAAAACCCTGCTCAGATCACATAATTTATAACAACAATTTTATTCATAAATGAGCCATTTTAATTCACGATTACGCTTTATGTGTAGAAATTCAAGGGAATAGGCAGGCTAAATTGCATACATGAATCACTTGCATACTTGTAGGATGCAATTTACTGATCCGTCTCCCTGGAGCCTTTGAAGGATCTGTATCATTGAGATACAGAACCTGCAATAGTGGTGTAAATGGATCCCGGTCTATGGTATTCTTTACCAAAGATAAGGGATCATTTGTCTCCATTGAAGTGTATTTTTTCCCTTAATGCATTGTCAATTAAGTCACTCATACAGTATCATCCATGTTTTATGAAAAACTGTCATGATGTCTTAGGGTAGGTTATTGAAAATTCACATGGATTTAAATCATTTTACATTGCTCATATATGCAGCTTCGATGTCGTTGTATGGTTCCACGAATTTTATTAGAATGCCTTCTGCCTGTAGAGCATTTATTATGTCCGAGGTTCTGGTACCGGAATCTCTTTGAAGTATCAATGTCCTGCCATAGTTCTCCACAACCTCAAAACCTGAATGCCTTTCCATAATTTGCGATTCGGTTTCAAGTGTTACCTTGATCAGGAGGTCATCACTTCTGTAGTGCCTGTCATCGGCGACATTTCCGTTGTTGAATATTATTATCCTGTCGCAGAGTTCTCTGGCCTCGGAAACCAGATGTGTGCTCATCAGAACGGACTTGCCATTTCTGGAACCGAATTCCCTGATCACATCCCTCATCTCCTTCATTCCTCTTGGATCCAGTCCAAAAGTGGGCTCATCAAGTATGAGAAATTCAGGATCGGAGACCAGGGAACAGGCAAGGCCAAGCCTCTGCTTCATTCCCCTTGAATATCCTCCGGCCTTTCTGTCCAGGTACCCGGAAGATCCCGTGAGCGCAGAGACCCTTTCAATTTCTTCAGTGATCTTATTTTTTGGTATCCCGCGAATTCTGCAGATGAAATCAAGTATTTCCCTGCCTCTGAGGTAGGGGTAGAATTCGGGCTGTTCAACAAGGGAGCCTACTCGCATCAGTGCTTTCTGTGGGTTCTCATGCACCTTTATCCCGTCAATGGAAGCATAACCTGAGGTTGGATGAGTGAGATTGGTCAGAACCTTCAGCATGGTTGTCTTTCCGGCACCATTTGGGCCAAGTAGACAGGTGACACCGCCCTCATTCAGTTCAAGATTAACACCATCAAGGGCAGTCTTGCTCCCATACTTCTTGATAACGTTTTTGAGAATTATGTCCATTTCAGTATGCCTCCTTTCTCTGGAATATTATGAGAGCAGCAACAATTGAAATTACGCCATATATCACTATTATGAGAACAGAAGAGAATATCTCCGAAGAAGAGGCAGCATTGATACTGAGTGATGAGCTGAATAGGCCTGTTCCGGCATTTACAT
>JAKAYH010000047.1 GCA_021826835.1 Thermoplasmata archaeon
TCATGGAGATACATGAGGAAAACATTCCAAAGCTAAAGGCTGCAATGAATTCCTATATACTTCAGATAGATGGAACAACAGATTCTGAATTTGCCATGGTCATAGTTGTCAGGGATGCCATATCCGGTTTCACACTCTATGCAGAGAAATGCCATTCAGAATCATTTGAGAGTGTAAAGAATATACTGCTCAAAGTAAAAAATTTATCCTTGTAGATCAAAACATATATATATAGTAAACAATTTATAGCATATCATATGATTCTTTATAGAAAAATACCCGTTACGAATATCCGATAAGTATAATTTATCATATTGAAGGTGAAATATATGCTCTCTACTGAACTAACTAAACAACAAATAAAAGCTGTAAACTATATTGATGGCCCACTTTTGATAGTTGCAGGTCCTGGCACAGGTAAAACCGGAGTTTTAACAGAAAAAATTATTTATCTAGTTGAAAATGGATTTGATCCAAATAGGATATTGGTATGTACCTTTACAGTTAAAGCGGCTGAAGAGCTTAAGGAGCGAATAAGGCTAAGTCTAAAAGACAGAGTGGAAAGTATGCATATCTCGACAATTCATTCATTTTGTCGTGATATGCTTGATACATTTCCGGAATATCACAATTTAGGCAATGTGTTCAAAATAATTGATGATTTGGAACAATTCATTTACGTTAACAGGAATTATTGGAATTTGGGTCTAAGAGATTTTGCAAAAGATATTGATGCGGAGGAACTCATTAATTTTTATAATAAATGCACTGAAAGTGATGTAAGCCCTGACGAATTGGTAAAATATTATAATCAAAACTCTGTATCTGAGCAGGAAAAAGCAATTGCAAAAAGTTACAAACTTTACATAAACAGTCTTCTTGATCCAAACGATACGAAATTGGATTTTGCCCTCTTGCAAAGGGAGTTTTACCACCTATTGATGAATAGCCCGGAGATCTTGAATGCTGTAAGAAACATGTTTGATTACATACTCATTGATGAATACCAGGATACTAACCCAATTCAGGATGCTATCATTAAGTTAATTTCTGAACCCAAATTCAAAATAGCCGTTGTAGGCGATGAAGACCAAAGTATCTACGGATTCAGAGGCTCCTCAATCAAGAATTTCATGACATTTATGGATAGATACCCAAATGCAAAAAGAATGGAATTGGAAGAAAACTTTAGGTCAAGCAAAGAAATTGTCGATACGTTCGATGAGTTTATGCTGTCACATAGAAAATTTGATAAACGAATTTTCACTCATAATTCAGGATTCTCTGAACCTATACTAATTGAGGGGAGCAGTCCAATAGAAGAAGGAAAAAATGTTGCAAAACTTATTAGGCAACTTGTTGGAAACCATAATGTGAAATTTGGTGACATTGCCATTCTTTTCAAGAGTGTCAAATATCATTCGCCCAAAATTACTAAGGTATTAACCGAGGAAAAAGTTCCATTCATTATAATAGGGGATGGCGCATTAATAAGTAGAGATGAGATAAAAAACTTCATCGTTATAATGTTCTATGCTAATTTTGAAGTACTAGATGATTTCATAAAAAAATGGCTTCTTACTAATGGTAGTGAAGTATTGAGGTCTGAGATATTAAATCTTGAATCTAAGACCATTGAAAAGTTATCTCCCGTTATGGATCCAGTCAATTTATTAAGTTCCATCGACCTAAGCAAACTTCGTAGTTTTAATATACTCCCCAAAGACGCTGAAACTTTAATGAATTTAAAAAATTTAGAAATGCAACAAAAAAAAAACACTTTAGTCAGCTAAGATTATTTTACAGGATTCTGGATACAACTGGTTATCTTTCTAGGTTGTTTGAAAGATATGAACGTAATAACGATGAAATCGCACATATTAAGATAAAAAATTTAGCTAAATTCTCGAATTTGATTCAGAAATTTGAAGACTTAACCAACTCTCGTGATTTTAAATCACTTTTCTATTATTTAAATAAAATAGATGATAAGAAAATGGAAGATTCTTCATCAGTGGAAAATACGGATTCTGTTAAGTTGATGACCATACATCAGGCCAAGGGTCTCGAATTTCCTGTAGTGATTCTAGCGGGTGTTACTAACAGACGGTATAGCATGAAGAATATGGAAGAGGAATCATTATTAAAGATTCCAAAAGAGCTGACTATGAATCAGGAGGAATTTGAAAGAAGTGAGGAGATAAGGAGGGTGTTTTATGTTGGTATGTCGAGAGCAAGGAATATTCTGGTAATTAGTACTATTAATGGAAAGGGATATAGACCGTCGGAATTTGTTGATGAAATTGGAAGAAATACTTTCATAAACCCGGAACAGTTAAAAGAAGAATTCGATGAAGGTCATCATCACAAATCAATAAAGGAAAAGATAAAGTTGAGTTATTCTTCTGTCAGTGCCTACATAGAGTGCCCATTCAGGTTTTATTGCAGAGATTATATTGGTTTTTCAACACCTACTGATTACTATCAGGTATACGGAGTTATAGTTCACAACGCACTTAAAAAACTGCACATAATGATGAAAGAAGGCAAAAATATTGATATAAGAGATATAATCAGTATCGTGGATCTCTACTGCAAGGATGATGAAAGCAAGGAAAAATGGAGAAATGAACTCATTACTGATCTCTGGAATTATTTTGAAATGACACATAGTTTCATAAACAAAATAGTGGACATTGAACTTCCTTTTTCATATGTGGACAAAGACCTCGTGATTAATGGAAGGGCAGACCTAATTATTAAGAACAAAGAAAATAAATTGGAGATCATTGATTACAAATCAAGGTACAAAGAAGGGCTTTCTAGAATGAATGTTGACATTCAGCTTAGAATGTATAACCTTGGCCTTCAGAATAAGTACCCGGAAAAGATAGAGTCTATTAGCGCATATACTTTCAAGGATAACCAGAAGACCCAGTTTGCTAACAGTGAGGAAGAATTACAGGCAACAAGAGAACTTATTTCAACTATTTCCAGTTCTATTGAAAGTAAAGTTTTCAAAAGAAATTGGAAAGGATCATTCTGTGAAACAAAAGCTGGAAAATGTGAGTTCTACTACGTATGCAAGAATATTGAGGGTGAAGATAAATATGTCAGATAAAGAACAAATTGATAAACTAAAAATGGTGTTGAAGGAAATCTTCCAATTTGAAAATAAGGATTTGGATTTTGGAATTTACAGAATACTTAACGTGAAGAGAAATGAAATCGCGGAATTCATAGACAAAGAACTTTTTAATATTGTAAAACAGGCTATAGCGAATGTCAAGGATGATGATGAACTTGAGAAAAAAATTGAATTGCTAAGAAAGGAAATAGAGGCCGATTTTGGCTGTCATATCGAAGATGCAGTTAAGAAATATAGAGAAACACCGAAAGTGAAGAATTACTTGCTGGAAGTGAATGACTTAGCAACAATAGATAAACAAAATGAGATACAAGAACAGATATATGATGACATAGTAGAATTTTTCTCAAGATATTATGACAATGGAGATTTCATTTCGAAAAGAAGATATTCAAGGGTTAATAAATACGCAGTACCATATAACGGAGAAGAAGTTTATCTTTACTGGGCAAACAACGATCAATATTATGTCAAGACTAATGAAGACTTTAAGGAGTATCTATTCAAAATCGGAGTTCTATCCGTCAACTTTGAAACAGTAAGCGAAGAAGATGATGAGTATACTGGAGAAAATTTCGATACGATTGAAAATAAATCAAGATTTTTCATATTCAGAGATGCCAATTATGATTTTGAGCATAAAAAACTGATTATAAAATTTCATTATCGTCCACTTTCCAATGACGAGAATGAGCAAATAACCAAGCTTACTGAAAAGAAAAGAATACAGAAAAATGAGGTAAATGCATACAATCTAAAGCAAATACAGGAAAAAATTGGGTTATACGGAATCCCCCAATTAATTAAATCACATGTTAATGCCGATGGAAGTATGTCAGATCTCAACGAACTTCAATGGCACCTTAATAAGTATACCACCAAAAACACCTCTGACTATTTTATTCACAAGGATCTTAAGAAGTTTCTGGATCGAGAACTTGATTTCTATATTAAAAACGAAATCCTGCATCTGGACAACATAATGCAGGAGGACGATATAAATTTCAATATAAAGAGGATAAGAGCATTTAAGGCTATATCAACCAAGATAATTGACTTCCTGTCTCAAATAGAAGATTTTCAGAAAGCTATCTGGAAAAAAAAGAAATTCGTAATCAGTACGGATTACGTGATCACCTTAGATAAACTTAAAGAATACACAAGCGAGGATTTTGTAAAGAGCATGATTCCTAAAATTTTAACGAATGAGGCTCAAATAAAAGAATGGAGTAACCTATTTGACATCACGATAGAAAACGAAACGAGCCTAGTTGAGAATAGAACCCTTGAAGATATCATTTATAAAAAACTACCCCTCGACACAAAAAATTTTGGTGATGATTTTAAATGGAGACTATTAAATGCATTAGCAGAAAGTGGTCAGGCGTTAGATAAAATTCTCGATGGTGTTTTAATCAAAAGTGAAAACTGGCAAGCACTCAACACCATACTTAGTAAATACAATGGAAAAGTCAAATCTATTTATATAGACCCCCCGTACAACACGGGCTCAGATGACTTTCTTTACAAAGATAGATATCAGCATTCCTCGTGGCTTTGTATGATGGAGAATAGGCTTAAAATAGCCTGTGAACTTCTTCAGGATTCAGGTTCTATTTATACTAGCATAGATGATAATGAGCAATTTTATCTTGGATGTTTAATGGACTTGATTTTTGGGCGAGAAAACTCAGTAATCACTATTTCAATAGCTAGGAGTTCTGCAGCAGGACATAAGACCGTAAATGCAACCCCTGTTAATGTGCTTGATTTTATTCTAGTTTACTCTAAAACACACACTAAATTTGATTACAAACCTCAATTCACTAAATCAGATTACGATGTTTATTATTCTAATTATATAGAAAATAAACAAGATAACTATGACAGATGGATTATAAAAAGTGTTGGCGAAGTGTTGTCTAAGAAATTAGGGTTCAATTCTGAAACTGATGCAAGAGAGGAACTATCCGCCCAAGTATTCGATGCTAAACTTTCAGATTTTGCACTAAAGAATGCAGATCGATTGTTTGAATTTACGAGAATCAATTATAATGGTGTCGGTAAAGATATTCAAGAAGTTGCAAAGTTATCAGAATCAAACAAAGATAAAATTTTTCAGGTTAAAAGAGAGGGTTATGATGATATGTATATTATGAAAGGCAGGAAAATGACATTCTACACAATTAAAGTTAAGGAGATTAACGGAGAAAAAACTCATGTAAAAATGCTGACTAACATATGGACTGACATACCATGGAATGGAATCTCACACGAAGGGAGAGTAATTCTAAACAAGGGGAAGAAACCTGAAGCTTTGATTAAGAGAATATTGGATATCTCTACGGAACCCATGGATCTAGTTTTAGATTTTTTTGTCGGGTCTGGAACAACATGTGCGGTTGCCCATAAATTAAAAAGAAAATGGATAGGCATTGAAATGGGAGATTATTTTGACGAAAAAGCGATGACTCGTATGAAAAACGTGCTCTCAGGGGAGCAGTCTGGAATATCCAAAGAATCGAACTGGATGGGTGGGGGATTTTTTAAGTACCAATATTTGGAACAGTACGAAGATTCTCTAAACAACATTGAATTTGCGGTTCCAAATGACAATGCACTTAATAGCAAGGATTACAAAATTAAATATATGTTAAACTTTGAAACGAAGAATGGTGCTGAATTTTTGAACTTAAGTGAATTGGATCATCCGTTCAATTTTAAACTGAAGTTCGTGGATACCTATGGAACCAAAGATTCTAATATAGATTTGATAGAGACCTTCAACTACATTGCAGGGGTCAACGTAAAAAGCATGGAAAGGAAGCTTGACCAAAACATGCAATATGTTGTCGTGAAAGGTCAAATGAAAGGGAAAGAAGTAATTATTGTCTGGAGGGAGAAGGGCAATGACTTTGATCCGGTAAGAGATAAGGAATTTGTTGAAAAAGAGATTATAAAGGGGGAATATGTGGAAATCCTCGTGAATGGAAATTCATTAATAAAGGAGGCAAAGTCAATAGATGAAGTTTTCAAGTCGAATATAATGTGAGGGAAAAATGAAACGCATTAAGAAAAACCTCCAGAATCACCTTATCCTAAACAGGTATATTTGTTCGCTATTCGGCCAAAAGAACATCGACGACTTTAGGGAATTATTCAAGAACGTTAGAGAAGGTATCAGCGGTCGTAATAAACTATTTTACACAGAAGTCCTTGAAACGTTAAACCTGTCTGAAAGCATCAAAGAAAAACTTGATCTGTATGATGACAATATCCAGGAATATTTAAAGTACATCAACATGAAAAGAGATCCACAAATTGTCCTCAAACACTTTCAGTATATAGCTATCTTGTTTACAGAGATTTATCTTGATAAATATTTCAATCAATTTGATTCATTCTACAAGGAATTCGCGGATTTTGTTTTAAACTTAAATACAGATAAAAACAAGGTCGGAGAATATCCATTTCCTGATAAAAAACTACTTAGAAAACTTGCCTTTTGGTCAGCAACTGGTAGTGGAAAAACCATAATCATGCACATAAACATCCTACAAATTCAAAAATATAGCACTGAAAAGTACGATAATTTACTTCTGATTACACCCAATGAAAGTTTAACTTTCCAACATGCGAATGAGCTTGATCTAAGCAGTATAGAGAATAGAAAATTTCTTGCACAGAGGGTACTTGAAGACTGGGAAACTGAAAACCCAGTACAGCTCATCGAAATAACTAAGATAAGGAATGAAACTTCCAGTCAGGATGGTAAAACCATTCCGGTTGAATCCTTTGGAGAAAACAATATTGTATTTGTCGACGAGGGACACAAAGGTAATTCCACGGAAGCAAAAACGTGGAGAAACAATCGTAAAACACTAACAGGGAAGAATGGATTTACTTTTGAGTATAGTGCAACATTCGGTCAGATAACAGACCAGGACGATACTTTCAATGAATATGCTTCTTGTATAATATTTGATTATCGATACAAATATTTCTATGAGGATGGCTTTGGAAAGGACTACAGTATTCTGAATTTGCAAAACGATGATGAGTACGGAGATGAGTATTTTGCTGGATCATTACTCTCGCTATATGAGCAAAAGACGTACTTTAACAACTATCGCGACAGCATTATGTTGTTTAACTTGGAGAACCCCTTAATGATATTTGTTGGTTCAAGCGTCACTGGGAAAAAGAACGAATCTGACATTATTCAGGTAGTAAGATTTTTAGCAAGGTTTGTTAATGAACGTAACTCATTTTTGAACTTACTAAAAAATATAATAAATGGCCATTCAAACTTAACAGATAGTAATGATGAACCAATTTTCAGGGACAAATTTCCATATATCAGGGAATTGATAAGTTCCAAAACTAAGACGTTTGAAGAAATTTATGAAGATATACTGAATGTCATTTTCCATGTGAAAACATCCAACACATTACAATTCATTGAACTGAAGAATGCTCAGGGGGAAATAGGGTTACGTTTCGATTCTGACTATTTCGGAGTAATAGATATCGGCGATACAAAATCTTTTTTGAAATTAATCGAATCAGAGGCAGAAGATCGACACTTTAAAATTGGACCAAAGTCAAATTTTGACAAATCACTATTCAGAAAAATTGAAGACGTTGGATCTCCTATAAATTTCCTCATAGGATCTAAAAAGTTCATTGAAGGTTGGAACTCATACCGGATTTCAGCAATGGGCTTACTTAACATTGGCAAAAGTGAGGGTACTCAAATAATCCAGTTATTTGGTAGAGGCGTTAGACTTAGGGGTTTCGATAATCTCCTTAAGAGAAGTTATGCATTGGAACAAGAAAATCTCATTCCATCTGGTATCAAAATTCCAGATAATTTAAGAATATTGGAAACTCTGAACATATATGGCCTCAATGCTAACTACATGGCCATATTCCGGGAAACTTTAAAGGAAGAGGGCATAGAAGAGTATGTGCAGATAGATTTAAAAATAAAAGCAAACATACCAAAGATATTTTTATACGTACCCACAATAGCAGAAAGCAAAGAAAGATTTGTTGATTCTGTTAATGTCATAGGTTTACAACAAAAAATACCACAGGTAAAGATTGATCTTAGTACTCATATTGACATGCTCGAGTCACAGGAGTACTTTAAGCAAGTTGCTACCACATCCTTAAAGGAAAACGTTTTGAACACAAATATTATAGAAATGATTGATTTTGACGAGGTCTTCATAGAACTGCTCAAATACAAGAGCCTTAAGAGATATTCAAATATTTATTTTTCTAAGGATGACCTCAAAAATGTTTTGTTGTCAAGTAAGTACGGCATTTTATGTAAAAATGAAATACTTCAAATAGATATGAATGACACAATTTCGAAGATTTTTAAAATTCAAGAGTATGCTATTCAACTACTCAAGTTGTATCTCGACAAAGTATACAACTTCGAAAAGTACCATTGGTATCAGGAAAACCTTGAATATGAACCAATATCGGAAGGGGACGATTCCTTTATTCCCAAGGAATACGTTTTTACTGTGAGTGTTAAAGCAAATTCTCTCGTGAAGGACGTTTTGGACTTTGTCAATAAACTTAAAGTTTTTATTAGGAAAAACTCTATGGATACTGAATCAATATATGAGAAAAACACAGTATTTGGCTATAAAATGACTACTAATGTTTTTGAATTCTTTGTACTCAATGTTCACCTCTTTAATCCGATATTATATAAAAATATCAAAGACCTAGATTTTGTTAAAATAAGCCCGATCCAGTTGGTAGAAAGTGAAAAGCTATTTGTTAATCGATTAGACGAGTACTTGAAAGACAATGACACTAAACAAAAGTTTGATAGAGTTTATTTGTTGAGAAATCCTTCCAGAAAAGGTGTTGGTTTCTTTGAAACAAAGAATTTTTATCCAGATTTTATCCTTTGGACAATAAAAGGAACCGAACAAACAATATCATTTATTGATCCGAAGGGTCTAGTCATGGTCGATCCTGATGATGAGAAGATCAATCTCTATAAAGAAATTAAAGACATAGAAAATGGACTCACCACCAGAACTGGCTTAAATATTAAACTTAATTCATTCATACTTTCCTTTACAAAGTATGCCATGTTGCCAGACGCGTGGAAGAAGCGGAAAAAATCAGATTTAATAGATAAAAATGTTCTATTTTTAGAAGATGATGATTTATTTAATCAGCTCTTTAATAAGATTTACTAATAGAGTTTATGGATGATGATACCCATAGCATCATCAATCATTTTACCTATTGTTGGCTGCTTTGCATTTCTCTGCAGGTAATCCCACCTTGCCTCAGGAGGAACCCAGAATACTTTTCTTGATATGTACTCATCTCTATCCTCCGGATCCGAAAAGTCTTCCGCCTGATTTTCAAGCATTGTATGAATCTCGCTGAATGTGTCTGATATATACTTCAGGAAAATTAAGCCAAGAACAACATGTTTGTATTCTGCAGCATCCATATTGCTCCGCATTTTGTCTGCAGATTTCCATAATTTCTTCTCAAAATCATTGTCAGAATTTCCATTATTCATTAAAAATAAATAGGATAAAGATATTTTAGGCTTTGGCAATTGTTTATAATAAATGCGAAAGTATTGTAACTAATACTTCATCAAAATATGAAAGTGGAAATATAGTAATTTAATTTCCACAGGAAAAGCCTGAAAACCAAGTATAAGCTATTACCTCATTAGCAAAATTTAGGTATATTGTGTCGAATCTGAAGATAAATTTCAACCTATGACGTAAAAGTGAATATTGGTCACAGTAATGATTTTTATTGTTTTTTTCTAACAATTCTGTGCTTTACCGGATTCAAGCATACCGGGCATTTGTCAAAGGTTGCATAATGCCTTGTCCCGCAGTTCTTGCATGTCATAGTCCTTTTGGAATAGGCAAACATGCCGAAAATTGTACCTGCTATTATAATGCCAGTTATAAGGTACATTGTACCTATCTTTTTGTCAGAATGGACGGCTTTCTGCAATGATATGTACATTGTCATGTTTCCTTTTAAATTCACATTATATGTCTTTTCAACATATCCATTTTTGTATATGGCAAGGCTATAATTTCCGGCAGGCAGTGAAAAACTTGCAACTGAGGTGTTTTCAGATATTTCTCTGTTGCCCAATTTAATTTCCCAGTCCGTCACAGGGGACTTTATAACAAGTATATATTTTTGGATTGGTAG
>JAKAYH010000048.1 GCA_021826835.1 Thermoplasmata archaeon
GCATCCTTTTCGATATAGCCAGAAAGCACGGAAACAAAATAACCGTAAAACATATTCTTCCATTTACACAGGAAGTATGGAATTTTGTATAGGGGCCACGTATTTTAAACTCGAGTTCCGCACTTAAATTGTTCCATATTCGTACGAATAATGGCTATTTTATTATTTTTTTGAACTTGAATTTCATAAAAACAGCGAGAAACTCCACCTAATAACATATAGTTCCTGTCTATTACGAATCGAATTTCGGTAGTACACCAACCAGTATCCTAACCAGTGAATTTATTCCCATTTCATTGAGTATTCAAACCTCTTCTCCTATTTCAGATCGATAAACTATATCCATGGTGGATGAAACAGGTATAGCCTTTATTTCACACAGTATATCTGCAATTCTTTCTATTATCATACGAGATTCTGTAAGCCTCTTCTCAACGATCTCTGAAAGCATATGAAAACATGTGCTTTGATCCGATCTGATTTCCTATGATATACCTGCAGAATCTCAATGAATGATTTTATGGTGTGGAAGGACCGTTCAATCTCATAGCGTTCCTTTTATGCACATTGAACTATATCTTCCTCTGTCATCCTCATTCCTGACAGGACCAATATGCATAATGATCTTTGTTTTCTGTTTTCCATCTTCTCTGTGTTTTTCAGCTATCTGTAGACACTCTTCAAACCTGTACTTGTTCTTCTACTTTGCATCTTTGAGGAATACGCTTATGTGTTACAATCGATTATAATGGATAATAAATCATGTACCATAGTACGTATTGCACTTTTAAAAGAAGAGGTGCTGATTTACCCTTTCAGATCACTAACTGATTGCGAAAAAGAAGTTTGAATGATCAAATAATCTTTTTCATCTCATCACTTAATTGGATGGTGTTTTGTCTTCCTTCAGATATACTCACAATTCCATATTCCTTGAGTTTATTTACTCTGTTCTGAATGGTTCTTAAGCTTAGATCATCTCCAATTGTGTTTATTATATATTTCCTGATATAATTTGTTGTTAATTGGGCCCCGTCTAACGCTTTTAATATTACTTTATCTATGTTATCTGTGAAATATATCGACTTGAAATATGGATTCACGTCAATTCTATTGAAAACGACACTTCTCCCAGTCACCGAATTAAAAGCTTCAACACTATGCTCTACAAAATGATTGTGCTCAATTGCCCACATAAGACCTGCAATGGAATAAACCGACGGTCCTGCAGTGATATTTATGGATGCTTTTTCGGATTTTATTTCCTTGAAAGTCGAATAATAATCCTTGAGATTCCACATATTTTTCATATAGATTATTTTGATCTCAACTTGTGGAAACATTTTTCCAAGAAATAACTCTACATTTTTTAACAATGTTTGAGATTTTCTTTGGATCTCGTCTTCCTCGTTACTATTAAAACTTTTTGTAAAGAGGATAATTCTTTTTAAAGTGTCATAATTTACGGTTATATATGGTTTAAAAAATTCAAAAACTAAATTTTCTGTTACCCCAATAAATGAAATTAGAGTGTCAAAATGCATCAACGAAATTTTTTTTTCGCTCATATGTAGGAATCCTTAATTACTAGATAAGATTATTGTTTTATGGAAAGTACTCTCATAAATTTGACGAGAACCAAAGGAACAATAATTCCTTATGAGTACAACTATTACCTTTCAATATCTATTTATTCCAAATTAATGCTTTATCAGGCAAATGTAAGAAAATTACATGACAAAAACCAACCTGGTTTGCATACCATCAGCAATATAATCTCTTTTGAAACTAGACGAGGAATTAATGGCCTTGATATTCCTAAAGGATTTATTATTGTGAGGTCAATAAACCAAGAGATAAATGACTTTTTAAGATTAGGTCTCGCCTTAGAACCAACGATTCAAATATGTGATGTTACATATGCTGTAAAAGGCGTGAGAAAAATTGCGGATAAGATTTCCACCAAAACTGAAGTGAAATTTAAATCAATTTCACCAGTACTTGTTCGTGACTTTGAAAATAAAAAACTATTTGTAGATAATGAAGACCGCTTAGAAAAAAATCTTAATGAATTAACCAAATGGACGTTGGAACACAATTATGGATTTTCTCCCACAATTTTGGAAAAATTAAAAATAACTGTGGATAAGTCTAAGCAAAAATCTGTCAGGATATCAAATACAAAAGCGAAAGAATCTATAACAACGGCATTTCAAATTTCAGGAAAAATAATAGCTGATCCTGAGGTTTTGAGGATATTGTATTACAAGGGTCTTGGCTCAAAAACCTCGCTAGGATTGGGTTGTTGGGAGGTTGAATGATGAGTGAACTGAATATTGAAATGGAGAGATACATAATTTTCAAAACACCCATCATGAATCAGATTATGGATTGGGCTGTTGAAAACATTTTCAAAAAGATTTGGACTGATGAAAAATGGTCAAAGTGCGCCAAGGGAGGTAAAAATGAGAAAAATCCAATATTTGAATCTCACAGAGATATGGCATACCAAGTTCATATATTCTCGGGATGTGCAATGGCAATGAAAGTCTTAGACTATGAATATCATATTCAGAAACGCCAATATCCTGATGATTTAGAAAGAAAACTGAAGAGAGCAGTCCTCTCATTTCTATTTCACGATTTCAATAAGATCACTGAATCAAATTATTTAATGAAAGATAAAACACCGCTTTTCGAATTTGTTGATGAGACGTTTTCCGAACTTTCACAGAGTGTTGGACTCACACATGATGAAATTTACCAAGTAGTCATATGTACAGAAGCTGGAACAACATTCAACGTGCTGAGCAACGAAAATGTGATAACCAATTTAGACTTTGAAATGAATTTTTCTAAACTATCTGACAAGTTATCTGGGATATTCAATGATAGAACTGAGGGGTATCACTCAGATTTAAAATTTGGTCCAAGTTTAATAGTTTCTGGCAAAAACATAAGAGAACTAAAGTTTGCAAGCACTAATTTGGTTGCTATCACAGATGTCTTAAAGGAGGTTTGTATAGATGTAATAGAAAGAAACTCCAACATGTATTATTTATGGAGTGATTATGAAACTATTTATTTCGTATGCAAAGAGGATATTGATAAGAAAGCTTTGGGAGAAGAGATTTGTAAAAATTTTAAAGATAGAGCATTATCAAAATTACATGCTGAAAACATGATAAGGATGAATGACCGCAGAGTTGATAATTCCGCTCAAGGATTCGTTCAACATACAGAATTATCACTTTCATCGTTTGTGAAAGATAATGATAAATTTAAAATGTGCCTTCACCTTGAGGATGTAAAATTAGATACAGAACAAAAAATAAAAATAGCGGAAAAGATGGGCGATTTTTTAAGAGATTACTACCCGACAAAGTCTTTTAATTTTAATTTCAGATTCGCTAAGAGTAAGGAGGGAGGTATGTCCGTAAGAGATGGTCTTAATATTTTTCCCTTGGAACAAGATGATAAAGACCACCAGGACGAAAGGATAAGAATATTTTTATGTAGATACATTCAATTAGTAGGCAAATTTAAATCCACAGAAGCAGATAAAATCAGGATGGCTATTGAAACAATAGTTAGAGAACACTCTAATATGCTTGTTGATCTTGTGGGCAAAGAACCAAAGAAATCCACTATCATTTTCCCAATTTTACTAAAAGAACTACAGGATAAAGTTGATTGGGAAAAATTGCTCAATGATGTCATTAAAGATCTAAATAAAGTAACCAAATCTATAGATTATGAAAATATTATTTCCAAGATTCTTCCATCTCTGTTTGATTTAGGTAAACTACCTGAAGTGCCATCGAAGTTTTCCATGTCTATGTCAAACGGCTACCCTGCAAAAGAGGATGGAAAAGGTGATAAACTGTATGGGTTGAATACAAACGGTTTCAATAATAGGTTACCAACAGCTAAGATTGGAAACGGTAAGATAGATGATATTTCAATATTTGAGTATAATCTAAGAAGAAGTAAAATCAGAAGAAAAAAAGGAGAGGAAACACTAATTTATTTAAAATTTCCTGGTTCAATACCTCACTTAAATTTAGACGGTTTAATTAATAAAATTTCATCATACAATACTGTTTCAAAGGATGTTATAAATTTTCTTGATCTAGATATAACTGGAGAGGGAGAAGGAATTGTGAGAGTGGATAATTCAATATTTATTTCCACAATGCAACTAAACGGAGAAAAAGATGTTCTTGAGGTTTTATACAAAGTTTTAGAACTTGCACACTTTAGTAAACTTATGGTAAAGGTCTCATATTCTAATGCACCAATTTTTGAGGATCAGTTTGAATCAATAAAATTTGATATTTCAAGCACAATTCTATCTCACTTTTCTTGGGAAAAAATAAGGTGCAACGAAATTTTAAAAGTGAAAAAAACGATTCAGACTTTTAATGTTGTCTACAATGGCTCATTGGAAAAAATAAACTTTGAAAAAACAAGTTTGTTAATACTTCATTATATTCAAAATCCTCTGTCCCTCTTCTCATATGTGCATGAATATTTATTCGGTGAAAGGGAAAAGAAATTACGGGGTTTTGGAAAACAGTTTAGTCAACGAATAGATGACATAAGAAAGCTAGGATATGTGAACGAAAAAAAAGGTGGTGTGAAAATGAAAAATATAGAAAGTTTGGCAATGGTGTCGGCAAAGATACAAAGACCTGAATGGGATATGAGTGGGAATCAAAGAACATGGATGCTCAGGGAATCGCTTGATGCACTTGAATTGGCTAGAGCTAAAATTCAAGGCGGGGCAAAGAGAGATATTGTTGAATTTGAGGACATAGTAGGAGGTGTAATAAATAGGGAAATGAGAAGTAGAACAAAAGGGGCAAACAACTGGATACCAGTTGATGCAATAAGAGAGTTTGCTAAGCAATTGACTAAGTTGTTAAAGGAGGATTTTGGTGGTCAAATTCCTTCTGGAGCAATGAAATCTTATTTTATAAACGCATATGAATTTGAGTATATGCTAACTAGTAAAGTCATGAAAGATGGTGAGTTAAATGAATAACAATTTTGGAATTATAGGTAAAGAATTGGGATTACCAAGTATAAATGAGCTGGATCTGAGGAAAAACCATGGTATATTTGTAAAGATAGGTATTGTATCAGAAACAACCGGATTTTTCATCAGCAGAAACAATGAAGCAACTGAGACAACAAGTGAAAATTTCTTCAATGAAGAAAGACTAGTAGTTCCAGCGTCCAAGTGGAGAGGTGCGGAAAGAAGTTATCTACTCTCCGAATTGAGGAAGGTTAGTGGAGTAATTCCTGAAAAATATAATAGAAATATGATATCTAAAAAGGAACTTCTGAAGAATCCTTCAAGTTTAATTTTTGGAGATTCGAGCACTGGTTCTGGTAAAGAGGCAGCAGGTGTAGCGTCAAGAGTGTTTTATGATTGGGCATACAGCTACGAAGCACTTCCAAATATATCTCTGAGACTTACCCATAACTCATTATCTGATGATGGCACAATTTTACATGAACCTAGTGGTAAAGTGATGCCTCAAGCAATTTATAACAGTCCCTACATCAAACCAGGCGTAAGGCTTATAAGATATGTTACTGCAGAAAATATCTCAATAGAAATGCTGACACTAGTTCTAATGGCGATCATGGGAACAACAAGATATGGAGCAAGAACAGCAATACTTGGAGACAACATGAAAAATAAAATATGCGCCTTAGGTTTTTCAAAAACCGAGACTCCTGTAAGCTCTTTCACATCTATGCAAGCCTGCTGGAGTGGCCAAGACTATGAACCAGAGAAGATGATTCTTAAGGACATGGAAATTGCTTATAAGAACCATCTATTCTATGGAGAGAAAATGGAGGAGCTTCTTAATAGTGTTGTATCTCTGAGGAACAATGTTGAAGAACTTAAAGAAATGTGTGATCTCATTACGGTTAAAATGGGAAGAGACTGGGAAGACTTCTTCAAATAGCAAGGGTGACAGCAGTGAATGTTACAGCTATAAAGCTTAAAACTCTGTCTCCACTCAACTATTATTATATTGCTGCAGCAGGGGGAATGAGGACATCAAATTTCCTTGGAGACATTGCTTTAAAATATGGATTTCTCCACCAAATGGGTTATCTCGATTACCCCCCACCTCAAAAATTTCAGCCTGATTACAAAGAATTGAACTCCTTTCCTTTCTGGTTTACAGTTGCAGTGAATGAGAAAACTGCATTTGGAAATGGAAAATCTACATTGTTTATGAAAAACATGATAAGAAATACAATGCAAGGTATTGACTACAATGGAACAAATAGATTTCCAAATGCAGGCGAAGGAAGCACGATGTACAAAAATTTTTACTTCCAACAACCAATAAAACCGGGAAACGAGTTTTATTGCTTTTTTATATCGAAGAAAGAATTTGACCTACCAAAGGCAGTTAGAATGGGCAATGGTAAAACTGGAATCTTAGAAATCACAAAGACCAATAAAGAATTCCGAGGTGTGTTGAACTACTTTACAATTAGCAATGTAATGAAAATGCAACTTCCTAACTATGAACTTACATTCACTGAACATAATATACTACAATATTATCTTGCTGGAATGTTTTCCAAGGATAATATAATGGAGATATACAATGGATGGAGTTATTGAAGAACATAGATTAGAGGCTTCGTATGTTGCGAGGGATGCGAATAGTCAAACGAGAGAGTTCCAATCCAAAGTTTCTGATTTTTTCACCGGTATAAAAAGGGTTTGCGTACTAGATGCACCGACAGGAGCAGGGAAAACATTTGCCTTTAAAAATCTTGGAACAACTGAGAAGAAAGTATTGATTGTACTACCTAACAATCTCCTAGCTAAAGAAGTAGTTCAAGACCTAGGTTCTAATGCTGTTTTAATTACGGGGAATACCATACATGAAAAAACTCTGCAACGCAAGAGAATATATGACCCAAATTACAATCCAAGATCTGAATCAATAGACGAAATGATTGAAACTCATACTTACATAATAACTAATCCCACTGTATTTTATTATCTTCTGATCAACCACTATTCTCAGCTGAGCAAAGAAGATATGCTGGCCACGATGATAAAGCGTAACATTAAGACGATTATATTTGATGAATTTCATATTTACTCAAAGGATCAAATCTCAATGATTATGGCTTCAGTACTTGTTGTACCCAATACTGTCAAAATAATGTTTAGTAGCGCAACTCCCCCTCAATATTTCATTAGACTATGTGAAAAGGTGTTTGGTTCAGAAAAGGTCGAGGAAATCAATGTAAAGAGGATTTACAACAATTATGGCAATAGTGATTTAATACAGGGGGCAATTTCATTAAAAATAGTAAATAGAAGTGCTTACGATTTTATCACCGAAAATTTAGGTCTACTGAAAGACGGAAATTGGGTCATAATAACAGATTCAATTAAGAGTATTGATAAAATTGGCAAAATTCTAAATTATAATTATCCTAATGAAAATATTGTATTCATTTCTGCATATTACGATCCGTCATATGCGAATTACAACGAAATTAGATTCACCAACAAAGTACCTCGGATAATCGTAAGCTCAAATATTGTTGAGCAGGGAATTAACATAAGGAAAGAATATCAGAATTTCATCATAGAGCCAGGAATGACCCCCGATAACACAACGCAAAGGTTGGGGAGAGTAGGTAGAGGGCAATTAAAAGAGAGCAATGTTTACTTGTGTTTCCCAAGCAAACTACAATCGTTTGGACAAAATGTTAATTCAATGGACATTTTAATTGAGATACTTAAATCATTGCAGTATAGTAAAAGAATACCTGATCCCACTTGCTTTGGGATAGGAGTCTATGTAACACTTCTTATAGAAAAACTTGGTAACCATGCTAGAGACATAGTTTTTAATAATATCATTAATTATGACAATAAAGCACTAAATGCTGGAATTTATAGTTGCATCAATGTAAATAGAACGTTGGATGATGAAATTGGTAGGAATAAGATTAAATCAAATTGTATATTGCAAATCAATAAAATATATAATTGGTGGAAGCATTATCGTTATACCATTTATGATTTTATTCCAAGCCAAGCAGATAAGGTTGACGTCTTAGATACAGACATTTCGTTCTCAACAGACACCTTTAGTACAAAATACGACAAATTATGGATTCACAAAAACAAGAATATTCTTGAAATAAATTCCGAAGGCTACATTGTAGGTAACTTCACTGATAAACCGAATTACGACTTTGATGTTCGCATTAAACATATTCCTACAGGAGGAACTGTAACATTAAAATACAAAGAGATTGCCTTCGAATCATGGAAACACATAACAGAAGAGGTAAATAAGGCTCTTGAGAACACCAAATGCCCTGAAAATGAAAAAATCCAAATCCTGATAGAGAATATTAAAGAATGTACCCGAGAAACTGCAGGAATTGAAAGACTGATTATGGAAGTGATTAATGACACTTGATGAAACATACAGAGGAATTGATATCAGCTATGCATCTATATGTGAAAGAAGAGCGTGGTTATCTCTTCATGAAATATATATAACTGATGGAACTGAGTTTGTCAAATTAGGGAGATATTCGAATGATGAGCAAAGAAAGTATGGATACTCTCAGGTCGCGATAGGTAGAAATAAAATTGATTATATTCAAATGTTGCAAAGTGGTGAGTACATAATACACGAATTCAAAAGAGGGCGGAAAGTTATAGATGCGGATATCTTCCAAGTTTCTCACTACATGAATATAGCAGATCAATCTGGATATAACATAAAGTGTGGTGAAATACATTTGTTGGGATCAAAAAAGATTGTATATCTTCCATTTCCACTGGAAAATATGGACCTTCTAAAGAAAAAGTATCTTTTGTTGGAAAAACTAAAGAAAACCAGCATTCCTCCAGCTAGAAGGAATTATTTCTGTTCACATGGATGCAGCTACATAGAATTTTGTTGGGGGGAAATATGAGCGAAATATACTATATTTTAAAGTCTGGAACATTGTCAAAATCATCTGGGGCCATAATCCTTAAAAATGAAGTAGAGACTGTTGAAATTCCTACAGAAAATGTTGATATGATAGCCGTGTTTGGAAATGTAACCTTTACAACCCCTTCACTTTCATTGTTGTCTGAGTTAAAAATCCCACTAATACTATTTTCTGAAAGAGGATGGTATATTAGCAGTATTTTTCCTGAGAACTATTTACAAAGTGGATATGTTTTAAGAAAACAGCTTGAACACGCAATAGACCCATTGAAAAGATTATTTCTTGCCCAGCAATTTGTACTCGGGGCTTCAAAGAACATGAGAAGAGTGGTTTCAAGATTGGGTCTGGGCAACTTGCCAACAAGCAAGGATAAGATTCTTTCTTCAGAAAATATACAGGAATTGATGGGAATTGAGGGAAATATCCACATAGATTATCTTGAAAGACTGGACATAAAGTTGCCAGAGAATTTTAAAATAAATGGAAGAAGTCGTAGACCACCAAGTAATGCCATAAATGCGATGATGAGCTACCTTTATTCTGTCCTTTATGGCTCAATAACTTCTGAAATTCTAAGAACCCATCTTTCCCCAACAATTAGCTATCTACACGAATCCAGTGAGAGACGCTCTAGCTTGGCTTTGGATGTTAATGAAATTTTTAGACCCATCATTTGTGATCGAATAATTTTGAGACTTATTAATCTTAAAATGATGAATGAAAATGATTTTGTTTCGGATAGTGGGGTTTTTTTAAGCGCTTCTGGCAAAAGAAAAGTTCTTGAGGCTTTTGACGAAAAGATGAGAGAGACCGTTTATGTTAAAGGCCTGGGAAGAAACGTCTCTATGAAAAGACTGATAAGGTTAGAACTATACAAATTAGAAAAGCATGTTATGGGAGATAGTCCTTATAAACCATATATTACGAGGATTTAAATGTGGGTAATTTTATCTTATGATGTTAATAAAAAAAGAGTTAATGATGTAAGAAAATTGTGTTTACCTTATCTAAGGTGGATTCAAAACTCAGTATTTGTAGGAGATATAACAAAAGCAAACTTGACTATCTTAACATCAAAATTAAATAAAAAGATAGAACCATCCGAAGATTCAGTTCAAATTTTTATCCTCAGAGACAAGAAACTTGCAAAAAGATTGACTATCGGGATATCAAAAGAGTTCAGTAACATAATATAACCTGAACTCCCAGTGTTTAGGATCATTGTGGTGTGAAAATCTCTGTTAGGTTTAGTATTGCACGTGTTTTTCCAGTGGAAAGGTTTATTATATCGTGTGCCTGCATAGGTACATTGACAGAACAGA
>JAKAYH010000049.1 GCA_021826835.1 Thermoplasmata archaeon
GCCGGATCTCTACATCCACATGATATATTCCCGGAGATGGTCAATTGAGATCTTTTTCCGTACAATGAAGACATACCTGAAGATTGACCATCTCATCTCGAAGAATATAAACGGCATTCTCATTCAGATATTTTCAGCACTCATGGCATATATTATACTCCTCATGATACAGGCATCCCTTGCTGTAAACGCAGGTATACCGGAAATTCTCAGATACATGAGGCATGGCATAGATCTGCCATTCCGTCCCAACGGCAATAATGCATCAGAATCTGCGAATATATAACTATAATTGAAAGGCAGGATCTCCTCAAATAAGGAGATCCTTACTACTCCATACTACAAGAGCATACTATGATCCATTCTCCTGAAATTAAGCTTTTCCATGTTTTTTTCTACCAGCATGTGACATGAACGGGACTTAAATGTGCAATCATGTGTGGCATGATCATGCATGAACTCAACAATTCTAGGAATCTCGGTTAAAATTTATATGCTAAAACTTAAGTATTGGAAACTGGATTGTATAATTATCCTCTTCTGCCAGAAACTCTGCAAGTGCGACAGTAAGAGAGGTCTTCCCTACTCCTCCTTTAAGATTTATAGTACTAATTACCTTCGTCATAAAATAAACAATGACCTTTCTATATTTAACCCATTCTGTAGAATAAGCTAACGAGTTTGATAACACACGTGTTAGAAAATTTGGTTCTTTAGACAATATTGGGGCATGAATAAATACAATGACCTTCAGAGGCTGGAGTAAAGTTTTCCCAGATCATCCGACATTTTCACATTTCTTTTGGTTTGATGTTTCTGATTGAGAAAATCCCCCTGATGCGGATGAGATTCCTTGGAGTATCGTACCATTGATTTTCCTGTTTAATCGCATTAAAACGGGGACATTAATTATTGCCAAATATGGCGATCTCCACTAACATTAGTGATACTGGAATGCACAGTAAAGCAGAGTGATCAAAGTTTCATTAAGTCTTAGAAATCGGTAATACTTAGAATTGCGCTGTTGATTTTGGTTTATTATTATTCGACCCCCAATATTCTCGGAAGAACCGAAAATTTGTTTAAACTATGGGGAAGCTAAATCACCCACTCATACCCAAGCAGCTTCGCCTGTTCCAATATTGTTAATGTGGCTTTCTCCTGCTTGTCCGGGATAGCCGTATTTCACGAGAACCTTCTCATTCCAAAATAGTTCATCCCTTTGAGATCACCTTATACGAAATTCCTAACTGATTGAACGCTTCCTTTATCATCTCTTCAAATTCTTTATCTGTTATTGAACCACCATACACTCTAATCTCAAGCTCCATATTCTCAAACTTAAGTTGTAATAGATTCATGACTCCCATTAACCCAGATACCTTTCCGTGGGGTAATTCTATCCTAATGCCTAATGAACTTATGTCCTGATTATCGCTCCTGCCCATCGACGAGACAACATGTGGCGGTGGATTTGAAGGGGGTTTAGATATGGCAGGGCCATCTCCAGAATCAACATCTATTCTTTCAAGCTCTTGTTGGCTTTTGTCTGGATGTACAAGTAAAGTGTCCTGATCAATTATCATCGTTTCTTTCCCTTTGATACAATGAATTCTCCCATTCTCCTCGATGGTACCTATTGCAAATTCACTTGTTTTCAAACCTTCCTTTATTCCAAGTTCAAGAGCATCGAATGACTTAATCCTGATTTCCCCCGGTGTCTTAAGAATAGATTCGTAGATTTGCCCTATTTTTATATATTCCTTATCCCTCAAAAATCTATCTCTTATTCTTATACTGGAAACCTTTTCAATGATTTCTCCTTCTTGTCTTAGAAGCGAGAAAACGCGCTGGTCCAGATCATTCTTGTCACCGTAGGTCGGCACTCCTAGGTTAATCTCCTTGGGAGAATCCTTTGAAGGAACTATCATAACTCTGTAATAGCCAAATAAAACTTCACGAATATCTTCTTCCATATGCTTAATTTGTCTAGATACTTCACGATGTTGTTCATCCTTAAGGCTCAATGTCTTGTCGGAACTGATATATTCATACGCAAGAGATCTTTTCAATGTCTCAATGAATCTGTTCCTTTCCTGCTCGAAAGGGCAGAGAAATAATAATGTGTTTCTGTAAACCCTTGGAGACTCGCCTTTAGTTTCTATGATTTTCTTGATCATATCAATGTCTTTTTCTCTTAAAATAACTAGTTTGAGTTCCCTGTTATCCGGGATATCCCCTGGGGTTTCCGGCCAAATTACAATTTTTAAGGTTCTTCCAGAAATGCTTCTTTTCAACAGTTGCATCTCTCTTTCACGTATCTCGTCGTGACCCGTGTTTTCCATTTTAGTCAGCAGTATTCTATTTAGATTAGGTTCATTTGAGATGAAAAATTTATCTTGATGAGTCTGGAGAAAATATAAACTACCTTTAAGTTTTTCTGCAGCCTCCGCAATTACACTTGCCGGATTATCCATTGTGGTAGCATACCTTTTCAGATCGCTGATACTCAAACCTTTTTCGGTACCGCCGGAAAATGAACACATAAATATGGTCGTAGTAGTTCTAGTGCCGAGCATAAGTCCAGAATAAGATCTGCCAAGTATGTTATCAACCTTCTTCGCACCTGATTCGGGAGAGGTTATGTCAGAGGCAATTATTCCGCTAAACTCTTGACCAATGTTATTAATTAATTCTCTCTTTATTTCATCATTTGCCAGATTAAAATCTGCTATTGAAATGTAAGAACAATCTGAATTCCGTAGACTGTGAATAACAAGAGCTAATATTCGTAAAACACCCCTTGTTCTCTGGAACTTTGGATACGACCCCCATCTTTTATATAGTATATCTACCACCTCTGGAGTGAAGGGGTAGGATGCTAGAAATTCATCACGATATTCTGATTTTTCTCTTCCAGTTGGTAAAATACCCTCTTTATCGGCATACCTAATAAACTCAGATACTATCTTCTTCGCTGTTACCTCATCAACAGATGAAAAAAGCCGCTTTCTTATTACGTTTGCTATCTCATTGTCTTGAACTGGAGTGTATATTTTTTCAACGCGTCCAAATATTTTCTGCAGTTGCTGGAAGTATTTTTCTGATTCCATTCCCATATGCTCTAAATCACTGGATGGTAGAGTCGCAACCAAACACGATTTTTCAGTTATTGCGGCTGCCTCTGATAGCTCCTGAATAAAAGCCAGTGTTTGTGAGGCTAAATTAGAATCTCCTACCGAAATACCAGAGGCTTTTGTCATGAAAACTAGAAGTTCATCTATCAAAATAAGAACTGGCTGTTTGGAAATTAGAAGGTTCCTGATTTCATCTCTCCCAGGAGAAATTAAAGAATCCTGGAATTTTGAACTTCCCAGTTGCTTTGCCATTTCCCCCCAGATCGTGGTTGTATTTGCATTTAGGGTTGTGCCAACAATAACAACAGTATTTGCCATCCATTCCTTAGACTTATGAAACATTGCAATAAGGGAGTGTGTTTTGCCACCTCCAAACGGTGTCTGTATCTGAATAACTGGATCTCCACCGTTTCCTTTAAGGCGTTTCTCCACGATATTCAGTATGTTATTTAAGCCATTAGTTAAATAAGTTTTTTCAAAGAATATTTCTGGGTCTCGGTAATCATCAGGTCCTCGGGATTTTGCTGTTTCCCACAGATCTGCTGCAAAGATATCCATTGTTAAACGCCCTTCAATTATATCCTGGTGTGGTATAGCCACGGTATGAAACGGTTTCATTAGAACAACCTCGTTTGGGGGTTTGAGTTAATATCTAAATAGTTCTTACTATTAATAAGAAAACCTTCAATTAATTTTCTCTCCCTGCTGTCAAGTGGCAGAGATTCCGCTATGGCTTGAGCAACCCTAAGGAATGCCTTGTTATGAAATGAACCTGCCCCACTGATCGTTTCAATAATCCTGCTCTTTTGACCCTTATCCCAAAGAATAAGCACTCTGTGGAGTAAATCAATCATAGATTTTATGTCTGTATCGTTAATATTTTTTCTATCTTCTGGTCCAAGTACTTGAACAAACGATTTGTCCTTTTTAATTATGCCACCATTCCACTGAGACGAGAGGTCTATTCCGGCACTTTGTGATAGTTTTCTGGCTTCATCGAATGGTACTTTTGCAGAACCATACGCCCATCTCCATAGAACGTAAAATCTAGTCAGGGTGTCTATTTCACCTGAAAAACCATTGTGTAAGACTTGCTTAACCGCGTAATTTGTGACAATTTCTCTCACATTGTTCATAAGCCGCTCCGTGGTGATAATATCTCCATCATCGCTTATTACCCTTTCGTATTTGCCGAATACCTCTATAGATGAAGCAATGGCAGAAATGAGAAAATCAGCTCCAGATACACCTGCATTCCACAGTGTATCAAGTTTCTTCTGCAGGTGTTCTCTCATTTCACTTCTAATCTCATTATAGAAGCCAGATTTTTCTCTTTTCAATTTGCGCGATACAATATATATGGATGATGCCAATGCCGCAGACTCATTTGCCCTGAGTCTTTGTTTCATTTCAGTGTTTATTGGCCATGCGGCGGTGACAACCAACCCAGAGGATAATAGAGAATTTATTAATGTCTCCCAAGCAGACGTTGACTTGTGAGCATATACGATTATTGCTATGCCATCAGGTTTCAGAACCCTGTAGATTTCTTTGAATGATTTTCCAAGCATTTCTTCAAAGTACCTTTTTCCTCCTTCAAATCCACCATCAGAATTTGAATATGCCACGATTTCTTGACTTTTCGGCGTTAAAGGAGTAACAAAGAGTTCCGGATAGAGATGACCTAGCATTCTCTTATGCCACACATAAAAAAAGTCTGATAGGTAAGAATATGGCACGTTATCATAGTAAGGTGGATCGGTAAATACTGCATCAAAAAATTCATCCTTATAATTCAGTGAAGTTGCTGAGCTTTGAGACACACTAATATTTCCAAGTCTGGTGCAAATTATGTTTTCAATAACAAGCTCTATCTGAGACAATATGCTATCAAATGTATATCCGCCAGAAGAAAATGGGATCCCCTCTACGTAGTCCCATGTCATAGGAATAGCTTGTCTTCCAAAAGTGGTAGCTGTTTTTTCCCACCCACTATCCCAATGACAAATAGAAGAGTTCACATCACTCATCCTGCTAACAACAAATGCAAGATAAGTTGAGACTGCTCTAGCATATTCCTGATCATATCCTTCTTTTATCATCACATCATACGCTAGTCTGACCTTTTCAGAAAAGGTAATGAGAACAAGCTTTTGCCTTGCATTGAACAGGTCGCCCCAAGCCATCATATTATAACTCCTAACCGAAAAGGCCCTTTCTGCCCCTCTTCCCTTTCCCTCGGGAGTTGGCTCGTCAGGAACAGCGCTCATCCCCCATTCTAATGACAATTCTTTTTCTTTCATTGATAAGTATTGATTCGCCTTTTCATAAAGATTAATGTCTTCTTCATTTGCAAGTCTATAGATCTTACCTGTCTTACCTTTTGCAGTTTCTTTTTCGAGAACAACGATCAATCTCTCTCCAGATTTTCCATCTAAGAATAACTTATGCATACTATAAGAGTCAACAACGGAACCACATACTAGACAAGTAGCAATTGCCCTAGATACTGTCCCCTTTTCTGGGTCGAAAGTATCAGGGAATTGTTCAAATCCTGTTCCTACTATTTTAAATTCAACCTTTCCTTCTACAATATAGGGCATCAAAGCGATTTTCTTTTTATCTTTTTGTGCCAACCAAAACTGCCTCATGAGAGGTATTTCAGCACTGCACGAGACATTCTGACAAGGAATGGTTCTTGCCCATATGAAACCTATTTGTTCCCTAATTGATTCATCCACCTTATAAAATTTGGAAATCTCGCCCTTGGCTTCCTTCAAAACATATTGTCCCCATTTTCTGAAGTCATTGGCCAATCTGCCATGTTTTACACCCAAAGATAGTTCGCCTGTGGAATTAGTATTGATATTTCCATATCTTTGCGGATACTCAAGAGTGCACTTCAGTATCAATGTCGCCACTGGATTGTAATCACTGGAGTAGGTGTCACAACCAAGCCTCGCTGCTTCTAGCGGAATTGACCCACCTCCTGAAAAAGGGTCCAGAATTTTTGGCGGAATGCCTCCATTAGCCTCTTTAATTTCAGATCTGGCCCCTGTAAGCTTAACGCTATTTAACGAATTTTCCCATTTAGCGATGTCGACAATAAAATTTGTTCTTTTCTTGATAGATTCCTCATCGTCCGGTAAACCTACCAAAGCTGAATATATTGTTGCTCTTGATGATGCAAGCGGACGCCTAGCCCACCATATGTGCATGGTAGATATTTGTCCATGCCTGATGTTCTTCTCCTTTACAGATTCTTCACTTACCTCTTTTATTGGGAACGAGTCTTCAATGAAACTTTTCTTAATCATGTTTGTTACCACCTATTATTTCGTCAGCAGTTGCAATGTACCTAACGCTCTCAACCTTTTCAATTACTCTTAAGTTTTTTGACGGATTTCTTATTATATTCAATAGGATATTCTCCTTTTCTTTTGCGTTCCATACGACATAGAGGTAATAATCATCTCCAAACTTGCTTGCGTTCAGCCATTCATTGGGAGATATTGCCACATCACCCTTACCAGCTCTTGCTTTCACTTCGATATACCTTATTTGTCCATCGTCTGAAGTGGATCTGATGTCAAAGCCAAGGTTTTGCTCAGAAATGTCTTCTGGGGTTCGACCTTCGGAATGCTCATATTTCATAACATACTCCATTCCAACTCTTTCGACTTCATCATCTCTTTTCATACCCTCACCATAGGTTTCTGGATGCTTTACCCTTATTATTCCAAGAAAAACTGGTTTATTCATTGTAAGTTCCTTCTCCTTTCTTATCAGTTCCTTTAGTTCTTCGTGCCTGATCTCATATATTCTTTTTTGCTCTTCCTTGTTTCGGATAGATAAGTCAGTATTTTCCCCCATTTCTCTTCTTTGCTCCAGTGCTATTATTTCACCATCCAGCTTTACCATCAGCTCATCGAGAGACTTTAGTCCGTATTTCTCTTTTATCTCCGCCTGTCTATTTCGCTCCTTAAGGACTTCAGTTTTGTAATGATCCAAATCTTTTATCGCTGCTCCCAAGGCAATTTCCCTTAATGAATTTACATCGGCATTTTCCTCCTTTTCCATTGATCCCTCGGCCAAATCCCAGATTATGGTAGACGGAATCCTCTTTGACGCGGAGGAAAGTCTATCAATGTAGTAAGAAAGCAGTGTCTTCCCAGATATCTTCATGGAACCATCCATAATTTCTCCTTCATAAAACACTAAATATCCATCAAGACCTCCTTCTGGGTCTATAAAAACAGATCCATTCAATGGTTCATTTGAAAAATATTTCTCGATCCATTGCATAATAGCCTCAAACAGGGGATGCCCAAATGACATGAATTCAGCATCTCCTGCTTTAGAAGCAGTTTCCTTATCAAATGTCACTTTTGGGTAATTCCTCATCAAAGTGCCGTACCTTCTTCTAAATTCCTCGGACTTGGATATTGTAACTATTTCGAAAGGCACACTCTCTATGGACAAGAACCCATCTTTCCTCTCTTTAATTCTGCCGTTTACTCTTTGAAACGCTCGTCTAAAAAATAACTCTGTGTATTGCGGAATCAAACGATTTTCCTTTGCCTTCTGCTGTAGCTCCTTGAGTCTGGTGTAATCAATAAATTTTGTTGCAAGACTTTCTCCTAAATTTTCCCTGATTTTGGAAATGTACTCTTCGTCAACCTTAATTTCAACATCTTCCAGTATTTCATCAATATTCCTCGAACTAGAAGCTGCTTCTATCATTAACTCTGAAAGATCCTTTCCATAGAAAACATCACTTATAACGTCGAACACCTTGTCACTTTCCATAGCCCGTCTTATCTCTTCAAGCTTCTCAAATATCCGTTGAAGAACAATGCCCTCCCTTGTGTCAGATGCTATGAGGTTATAGACAAATACTTCCTTTGTCTGTCCATAACGGTGTATTCTTCCCATTCTTTGTTCTAGCCTATTCGGATTCCATGGAAGATCGTAATTTATCATAAAGTTACAAAATTGCAAGTTAATACCTTCTCCAGCAGCTTCTGTAGCTACCATTATTTGAGTTTCATTCCTAAAAGTTATTTCGGCCTGAACTTTCTCTTCAAGATTTAGTCCACCATGAATTATACTGCAAGTATACCCCCACATTTTTATTTTGTTCTCAATGTAAAACAATGTATCTTTTGATTCTGTAAAGATCAGTATCTTTGTTCCTGGAAAATTACTGTTTAATCGAGAAATTGTGTCCTTAAGCTGCCTGAGTTTTACCTCGTTCTCACTTTCAACTATTTTCTTGGCATCAAAGATCAATTTTTCCAGGGTGGATATTTCAGATTTCATTTCATTTGGAGATGAAGCAACACTCAGTGTCTCCCATTTTTCCTCAATTATCCATCTCTCCTCTTCTGCCAGTTCTTCCACATCTTCTGGGTTTGTCATAAATTTATCTTGTTCATTCATGAATGAAACTATGTTTCCACTAGATTCCAGGATCTCCTCGAGTCTCTTTCTTCTGCGTTCTAGAGACTGAAGAAGAGCGTAAACGCTTGAAGCCATTCTGCGCTGCAGTATGATAAGAGCAAAGGTTACATTTCTGTTCCTTGCAAGAATAGTTGCTCTATTGTATTCATGTTGCACATATTTTGAGACATCATTGTAAAGTTTCTTTTCCTCATCAGAGAGCCTGAAGCTAGTAGTAGCAACGTGTCTGGGAAGAAATATAGGTTTTCCATTGAAATCTGTTAAATCTTCCTTTGTCCTTCTTATAAAAAGTGGATTATCCTTGTTTTTTATAGATTCTTCCAGCATTTTTGTAGATGAAAAAAATCCCGGTTCAAGAAGATCTATAAACAGTCTAAAATTTTCCGGATTTCCGCTATGAGGCGTGGCAGTTAAGAATAAAAGATGTGGTTCAGCTACCTTGGAGAGAGTTTCACCGAGTTTGTATCTAGCAGTCTTTTGGGTCTTATTTCCATATCTGTATGCACTCATCTTGTGAGCTTCATCTACTATTACTAGGTCAAAACGAGAAGCGTCAAGTGACCTTATTATATCCTCTTTTTTTAAGAAATCCATGGAGGCAATAATCTGATCATAAGAACTCCATACATTCTCCCCATATGATTCGTCCAACAAACCTCTATTTATAACATTAAAGGACTCTTCGAACCTATCCTTGAGTTCTCTCCTCCATTGATCAATAAGATGCCCTGGAACCACAATTAGAATCCTTTTGGCCAAATTCCTGAGTTTAAGTTCTTTTATAATCAGGCCCGCCATAATAGTTTTTCCAGCTCCAGGGTCGTCCGCAATTAAGAATCTAATTCTGGGAAGTTTAAGCACTCGACTGTAGACAGCTTCGATCTGGTGCGGAAGTGGGTCAACCTTAGACACATTTACAGCAAGTAGTGGGTCATATATGGTTGCGAATCTGTATCTCTTTGTTTCTAACGATAGGAATACCTTCCAAGGATCCGAATCAAACTTCCCCTCCTTGGCGACAGTCTTTATCAATGGTAAATCCGACTCCGAAAGCATTTGGTCTACGTATATTCTGGTTGACGTAGTAACTCCAATTATATGCACATATTCAGGGTATCTATCAACAGTCTTAACCTCAATGAGTTCACTCCATTTAGGTCCTTGAATTATTACTCCATTGACAAGATCATTTACATTCATATAAAAAGAATATTGGCTAAAGGTATTAAATTTAGTTGGTTTATTAGAAAAACTTCCATTTTGTAGCATCCATGTTGCTACTCATATTGTCTGTAGATTTCCATAATTTCTTCTCAAAGTCATTGTCTGAATCCTTATTGTCCATTGGAATTTTATATCTCCAAGGTACTTATAGATAACCATTAATGGATGCAGGATCACTTTAATTTTACAGCAATTTGCTTACACTATCATTCACTAACAACTAAACTCAATATTATCACTTTTTAATTTCTCTACAAAAAGTAATAAGCCATTCTTTACCTACTAAATTATTAGTTTTATGTATAGCGTCACAACACTCCGCGACCACGTCACTTTCATCCAAAAAAATTTTTAGATTTTGAAACTCTTGATTAAAAGATTCAACTTATTTTCCGCACTTTTTAGATCGCTTATTTTTTTATTTTCTCGAAGGCTGCCAGACTGAGTTTCTCCACTTTATTGATGATCTCTTCCACCTTTCTCATGTTGCTGATCCACTTCTCAATCAGTA
>JAKAYH010000050.1 GCA_021826835.1 Thermoplasmata archaeon
TGTCATAGTATGATAAAGCCTGTGAAGCCCATTCCAGGGGAAGATCAGATTGTGTTAACTTCCCCTTTGGTGCCGCCAGAATAATTTCAGTATCCCGGTACTTCCTTATTTTTTCATCAAATTTACCCACACCTATATAGATCAGATAAGTTGACATTCTTGGTGTCGCATAGAACATTACATCTTTCCTGTCACTATGGATCCTGATCTCCCTTGGCTTCATGTTTGATATTGCATCGAGATCTTTTTCTATGTTCAGGGTAATGTGGAATATTCCCTTGGCTGACGGATTGTCAAAACAAGGAAATGCATGTCTTGCCCCAGTTGATTCGAACTGGGTGGTTATCACTGTCTCTCCATCGATCTTTGCGTGATATATTCCTTTCAGGGAAGCGGGTATTTTTGCACTGTATTCAACGTGCACTGTTTTGCCATGATCTTTGTTATGTACGGTGAGTAATTCTTTCTTAACCTCGAATTCTGCATTCTTTCCATCTATGGATACTGACTTGATTGCTATATCGACAGAATCTAGGTTCAGAATCTCTTCAGCTTCAGGGAGTACAATGTCAGTTTTTCCTTTGTATTCAAGCCTGGCCGAATCTATTTTAAGGTAAATCTCATAAACACAGGGGTCCATTTTCAATCAACTCATTAGGCTTTGAACAATGAAAATCTTTGCGTGTTGTTTCAACAAAAAGTAATTTTCAATAGTATCTTTTATTATCTAAATGTTGGACGGACATTTCAGTTTATATAATCCGGTCACCGTTCATATTTTCAATTGACTATTGTCAATGTGGTCGCAAAATCTGGACATTATAAAATCAATTTTTGGCTTAGTCGTGCTTTAAGTAAGTTCCTAATAATTGTATCTTATGGTTTCAAAGTAGTTTTTAAGAAAAATATTCTACTATGGATAAAATTTAATAATAAAACTCAATTAACCTATCAGGTAATAATTACCAATGAAATCGAATACTTTTTTATCTGAAGCTGACTATGAAAAATGCCCTCCAAGACCGGATGCTCTAATTCTTTCTCTAAGAGCATTTGGTTATGATATGGCAATGGCTATCGCTGACCTCATTGACAATAGTATATCTGCCAATTCTTCCAACGTATGGATATCATACGACTGGAATGATGGAAATCCATGGGTGAGAATAATGGACGATGGAACTGGCATGTCTGAGAGAGAATTGACAGAAGCGATGCGTCTAGGAAGCAAGAATCCACTTCAGGAGAGAAAGCCTGATGATCTTGGAAGATTTGGCCTAGGGTTAAAAACTGCATCTTTTTCTCAATGTAAACTCATGACTGTAGCTTCAAGGAAATCAGAAGGAAAAATATCCGTTAGATATTGGGACCTTGATTATATTCAAGAAACCTTGGACTGGAACCTTGGTATTACTCCGAACGAAAAAACAATCAGATTGCTAGCACCTCTCAATGAAAAAGAACAAGGAACATTAATTGTATGGGAAAAACTGGATAGAATAATTAATTCAGAAACTAATCTGGAAGATGCGTTTAAAAGACAGTTCCTAGAAATTAAAAAATATCTTGAAATGGTATTCCATAAATATCTAGAGGAGGGGAACAGAAAGCTAGACATACATGTGGGATTGGGAAGATGTGTAGGATGGGACCCCTTCCTAAAAAATAATAAATACAGTTATGAACTGGCATCAGAAAGTTTTGAAGATGACCGTATTACAATTCACCCTCATGTCCTACCTCACATATCTAAAAGGACAGAAGAAGAAACCATCAATGGTGCTGGAATTAGGGGATGGAATGCTCAGCAGGGTTTTTATGTGTATAGAAACCGGAGGATGATAGTGTCAGGTGGATACTTGGATCTTGATCTCAAGGCAGAAGAACACTACAAACTTGCCAGAATTGAAATTGATCTCAATAATGATCAGGACCATGAATGGTCTATAGACGTTAGAAAAGCTGTGGCATATACTCCACAAAAATATAGAAGAGAACTTACGAGGATAGCTAAGGCGACTAGGCAGAGAGCTTCAGAAATATATAGAAAAAGAGCAATAGGTCCAAAAGGCAGGAGATCAAGAGGACCGAAAAACGATATATGGCTTAGAAAAAAAAATGGAGATAAAGTATTGTACTTGATAAACAGAGATAGCCCGGTAATAAAAAAAATTCTCTCAGAATACGACCTCGACAATAAGTGGATAGAGAAGCTTTTTTACTCAATTGAGAAATCGGTCCCTCACAAAACCATAATCATGGATGAACAGGAACTTGAAGGTTCAATTGCTGATGTTTCCACTGACATTAATCCGCCACCCCCAGAACTTGTAAATATGTGTATAGAATTTTATAATCAATTGATATCTGATGGGAAAAGTCATGAAGAAGCAGCCGGTATAACGGTAAGTATAGAACCTTTTAACACACACCCGGCTTATAGGGCCCGTTTAGATGGGTTGCATCAGGAGAATGAAAATGACCATTGATAAGAACACGTTTATCAACATGTCATATCCATATTTTTCAAATAGACAAGTAACTCCTGAATCAATAAGAGGATATATTGAGCTTTTTAAAGGAGCGCTTGTGGATGCGGATGAGGAAAAGTTATTTGGAATACTTGAATCGAGACATTCCGTAGCAATATCGGGAGCAGTAAGAATTATAGAAGACAACTCAGATCATGTGGAATGGTTTAATCCTGACACCAATCAGTCTTTAAGCGGAAAAGATATAAAATGGCATTTCTGGGATCATTACAAGGAATATATTGCAAAGAAGAAATCGTGGACACCGTCGGTGATAAATAATGTAGACCGTATTTCAAGCAGAATTTTAAGCAAAATGGAGAATCCTCTCAGAAAAGGACCTTGGGACAGAAGAGGAGCTATTGTTGCCAACGTTCAATCCGGAAAGACTTCAAACTACACTGCACTCATCACTAAGGCTGCTGACACCGGGTATAAACTTATTATAGTATTAGCTGGTGTTCACAATAGTTTGAGGAGTCAGACACAGGATCGCCTTAACCGGGAATTCCTAGGTTATGAACTTGAATCTGTGGCGAAAGCAACCGGGGATGAGAAAAAGATAGGAGTAAGAGAATTATTTACTGATCATCAGGTTGTTTTGACGTTAACCAGTAACGCCCAAAGTGGTGACTTTAAGACTGCTGTTGCAAAAAATGCAGGAGTTATTCCTTCTGTTACCGGAGACCCTATATTGATGGTCGTGAAGAAGAATCCTACAATATTACGAAACCTTATAGAATGGGCAACAGGGTTTGGTACAATAGATAATACTGGAAGACGTGTTGTGGAAGACGTTCCTATTCTTGTAATAGATGATGAATGCGATTATGCTTCTATCAACACCGAGAGACAGATATATAGAGATAATGGAGACATATCTGATGAATCGGACCCCAGTACTACGAATAGACTCATCAGAGAACTTCTGTCTGGTTTTGAAAAGAGTATTTATATAGGGTATACCGCAACACCTTATGCAAATATTTTCATTGATAAGGATGCTGTCCACCCTAAATACGGCGAGGATCTGTTTCCCAGAAATTTTATAATCAGTCTTCCTCAGCCAACAAATTATATCGGTCCGGAAGAGGTTTTCGGGCTCAATTCTGATCCTGATTCCGGATTAGAATCAAAGGAGAGGTTACCCTTAATTGTAGAGGTCACTGACAGTGATGAAATTATACCTGGTAACCATAAGAAGGATCTTGTTGTAAATAAACTTCCTGACTCATTGAAAATAGCAATAAGGACGTTTTTATTGACATGTACTGCCAGAAAATTACGGGAAATAGGGATACCACATAATTCGATGCTAATACATGTGACAAGATTCACTAAAGTCCAGGCACAAATCAGAGACCTTGTAGAAGATGAATTAAAAACCCTGACCGCAAGAATTATGAGTGGTTCAGATCCTCTTGATGATTTAAAAAAAATCTGGATAGACAGTTTTATTCCAAAAAGTGCCGAAATGTTTTCCAAGGGCTTTAAAGATGCCCTAATATATGACTGGGAAACTATAAAAAGTAATCTGTTTGAGTCTGTGAGGAATATAAAAATTAAGTTAATAAATGGAGATGTCCAAGACAATTTAGAATATAGAATTGCGGATTCAATGACTAAGGATCGCATTACTAGAGGAGAGATGGTGCCTTGGGAGGAAAAAGGGGCAAGTGTCATAGCCATAGGTGGAGACAGGCTTTCCCGAGGCCTAACGTTGGAAGGTTTGTCAGTTTCCTATTATCTCCGATCAGCTAAGATGTATGATACACTTATGCAAATGGGAAGATGGTTCGGTTATCATGATGGGTACGCTGATCTTTGCAGGATTTTTACGACGCCTGAATTACTCGAATGGTATTCATTTATAGCACTTGCAAATCGTGAATTTCTGGATGAAATTGAATATATGGAGTCACTTGGTGAAACCCCGGATCACTTTGGACTAAAGATTCGTGAACATCCCGGTAGACTTATAGTAACCTCAGCAAATAAGTTGAGAAACAGCGAGACATTGAAGATAACATACGCCGGGGCACTTGTTCAGACTCTGATTTTTGATACAAATCAATCTTCGAATAATTTTAAGGAGCTCGAGAAACTTGTTTATGGCATAGGTAAAAAGGCGGAAACTGGTACCTCTCAAAATCTGCATTGGAGAAATGTCAGCTACGAGTTAGTTACTAATTTCTTATATTCCTACAAGACTCACAGGGATGCGATCAGAACTAATAACCCTGAAAGATATGCTTCGTATATTCTGAAACAGGTCAAAATGGGTGAGCTGGTTGAATGGGATGTCGTAATTGCCTCGAAAAGGGACCCTAAAAATAGCCACAGAATTGAGATATTACAGTATACTTCTGCAACTGTCTTAAGACAACCGAAATTTAAAACTGCATTTGAGAATAAAATTTCAATAGGTGTTCTCACTAACAGAAGAGATGAAATTCTGGATTTAAGTGAGGATGAAATGGAGTCCGCAATTAGATCCCGCGCTAATAAAGCCAAAGAAGGTGAGGTCCCTTCGGGAAAGGCCATCAGAGAGGCCAGACCACCAGAACGGGGGCTTTTATTAATTTATCTTCCCGAATCACAGGTGGAGGATTACAAATATGGAGGAGTGGGCGAAGAAGTAGTAGGTTTTGCTATTAGTTTTCCAATGAGTGATAGGGCGATTCCCATTGAATATGTTGTTAACCCGGTGTATTCTGAGGAGATGGAGACTTGAAAGATGCCGAAATTGCTGAACAAATTGAGAAAACTTGGACAGTACTATCAGATTCTCCAGATACCAATGAGAATGAACCTTTTCATAGATACCGAAAGTTTTACGAAGACGATATTACCGGAATAAGAATTGCAAAGTACTTTCCCGGCGGTTTTCCGGAATTACTTGTGGAAATTGGAAAATCAGAGACTAAACCACAAATAGATTTTCCGGAATGGAGAGGTATGGTGTTGGAACTGGCAATGCTAGATACTCCAAGTGAAAGCACATGGCATGTTTCAATGAGACTTGAATGTGAGGAACATAAACCTGTATTCATGGATGTTTGTGTAGACTTGATTCAGGACCTTTATGGCATAGTAAATTCAAAAGAACGTAGAAGCGCCATAGCTGATTTTTTATTCATGTGGTCAAAGTTCTTTGAAACGTTTAATACTGGGAAGCTTTCAAGAAAAAGGCAGCAAGGCCTTTTTGGAGAACTCTGGTGGCTTAGAAAACTTATTTATAACGGATTCACCCCAGAAATTGCAATTTCATCATGGAGGGGTTATGGAAGAACGTTTTATGATTTTAACTTTAACGGTAAAGTTGTTGAGGTCAAAACGACACTTTCAAAGGAGCCTCGAAAAATTCATATCAGTAATGAGAGACAGTTGGAGAACAAGGGACTCAAATCTCTTCACTTGCTCGTGTTAACTTTGTTGAATGAGAATGGAGAGGGAGAAACGGTGGCCGATATTATAAAGAGCATAAGGGAGATGTTGAGTACAGACAGGGATTTTGAAAGGAGATTTATATTAAAACTCAGGGATTCTGGAATAATAAAATCCAGTGAGAGCACATTTGATGAACAGTTTACCGTTCTTTTAGAAGAACTCTTTTTTGTTGATGAGAACTTTCCAAGACTAAAGGACATACCCTCCGGTCTCGCGGATGTTAACTACTCCTTGTTGATTGCATCTTGTGTGAATTACAAGGTAGAAATTGACAAGTATATAGAGAATTTAAAGGATTAGGATGCGAATGAGTAATGAATTAGACGAATTTTCAGAGAACTTTCATACAGAGATCAGATCTGAAGCAATTGTATCTGATTCGCTAAGAGAAGTAAAATTTGTTGAGAAAGTCGGCGAAATTCTTGAAGAAAACGGTGTTTTGGAAGCTTTTACTCCGTGCCAATACCATAAAGATGATATAAAAGTAGATGGATACGATTCCGTTTCGGATGATGAGACAATAACGGTGGTTGTATCCAAGTTTTTTGATGATTGCAATATCGAAAAAACTCAACTAAAGAAAAGCGATGTTGATAAAATTTTTATTAGCTTGAGAAAATTCTTTTATGCATCCTTGACCAGAGGTTCTGATTGGATTGAAATGTCGAACGAGGCGAACGACTTGGCAGAAAATATATATGAAAATAGAAAAAAAATAACAAAGCTAAATCTATTACTTATAACAGACGGTGTTGCACCAAAGGAACCGGCAAAAACTGAAGAGTTCAGAGGAACATATATAAGCCAAGTTGTGTGGGACATAGAGAGAATATATGATTTTTATAAAACAGGAGAAAGGGAAAAGATAGACGTAAATTTTATTGAATACTATGCAAAACCTTTAACCTATATATTATTAAGTGGAAACGACAATAAATATTCAATTTATCTCATGTTTATGCCCGGAGACCTATTGGCCAGCGTATATGAAAGGTGGGGTATTAGGATACTTGATTTGAACGTAAGAGTGTTTCTTTCTTCAAAAGGTGGCGTTAACAAAGGACTAAGAAAGACTATAGTGGAGGAACCCGATCTATTCTGTGCTTTTAACAATGGAGTCACTGCTTATGCCGAGACTGTCGATATTGAAACATATGAAGGCATCAGCAGTTTAAGAAAAGCACACGACTTCCAAATTATTAACGGAGGTCAGACTACTGCCTCGCTATATCATGCCAAAGTAAAGGACAAAGCCGATCTGAGTTCCATATTTGTTCCCTTTAAACTTGTAGTACTTCACAGCAACGGAAATAATTATACCCTTTTAAATAGAATTAGTAAGTATTCAAACACACAGAATAAAGTTCAAATAGCAGACTTGGCGGCGAACGAGAAGCCACATCCTGAATTGCAGGCGATCTCTAATAAAATAATGGCACCTGATCCAACGGGGGGATCGCTGCAAAAATACTGGTTTTATGAAAGAGCCAGGGGAAGCTATCAGGAACAGCTAAATATGAAAGTTAAAACCCTGTCGCAGAAAAAGAAATACGAAATTCTGACCCCGAAAAATCAGAAATTTGACAAAATAATGCTGGGAAAAGTCTGGAACACTTATATAGAAAAACCCTACCTAGTGAGTCTGGGTGGTCAAAAAAACTTTGCGAGGTTCAACGAATGGCTAGTGGAACAGAATGATGACCTAATTTTGTTTTTCAAACAAACCATAGCACTTATAATATTATGGAAAGCGACTGAACGTGTAGTCCTAAAGAAGAAATATTCCGGCTATAGGCACAACATAGTTACTTATTCGCTATCGTGGCTCTTTTTTCTTACTCAGTCACGCATTGATCTGGATATGATATGGAGAAACCAGAAAGTTGGAAGTAATATGTGTGATGCCTTGGAGCGTATATCAGAAATTGTAAATGAACATATACGCGGAACTTCACAAAATGTCACTGAATATTGTAAAAAAGAGGCTTGCTGGAATGATCTGAAGAATAATAATCTGAATTTTGATTGGTCGAATATTGATGAATATAACAGTTATGAAGCAGATTTGAGTCTTAGTTCTCAGAATTTGAATGAAGATAAAGTAATAGAGTTCTGTATAGAGAAAGGATATCATGCCTGGGACAGCCTTTTCAAGTGGCTAAGGAAAAGAGATCTTTTCTCTCCGAATGCGAGAAAACAGGCCCGTACCATTGCGAAAACACTTAAAAATGGAAGGGAACCGGATAAATATCTAAGCACGGTTTGCGCTAAAATATGGGAGGATGCCAAAGAGAAGGGTTGGATTTATGACACAGATTATATTAAATAAAGAGTTACCTCATATACACATAAAGGAGTTGATTCTGAGGGACCGGATAGACTTCGAGATTACTTTACTTATAGCTTCAGTTACAATTGCCGGTGATAAAGTCTATGATTAAAGTCATTGACATATTTGCTGGACCTGGAGGACTTAGCGAAGGTTTTTCCTCCATAGTGAGGAATGGATTGAGACAATTTGATATAGTCCTTTCCATAGAAAAAAACGATTACGCTTTTCAAACCTTGAAATTAAGAACTTTTTTCAGAGAATTTCCATCTGGAGAAGCTCCCGAAGAATATTATAAATTTTTGAGAGGGGAGTTAAAGCTTGAGGAACTTTATAGACTCTATCCCAAACAAACAACCAAAGCGGAAAAAAAATGCTGGAAAGCAGCACTTGGGCCGGGAGGTGTACCTATTTCGGAAGTTAGGGAAAAAATTGCGTCTTCTATAAAATCTGATAAGAATACAGTACTCATTGGGGGACCACCGTGCCAAGCTTATTCACTTGCGGGCCGTTCAAGAAATAAGGGGAATCCGGGTTATAAAGAAGAGAAAGATCTGAGACAGCGTCTTTATGTTGAGTACCTTCGTGTTTTGGCTGATTTTAAACCAGCTATGTTCGTAATGGAAAACGTAAAGGGAATGCTTTCCGCTAAACTTAAAGGTGAAAGAATTTTTGACAGGATTTTAAACGACCTTAAGGATCCATGTAAAGCTATTTCCAAGGAGGATGGAAATCTTATAAGTACTAAAAATGTGAAGTATGTTATATATTCGCTTAAAGATGGTAAAATCCTAGATGATTCCAAACCTTCATCCGCAGTTATCAGGGCTGAATATTATGGAATTCCCCAAGCAAGACATAGAATTATACTGTTTGGAATCAGGGAAGATCTATCATTGGTTCCTCCTAAGAGTTTAAAAATTAAAGAAAAGATTCCGATTTCTGACGTCATAGGTGATTTTCCTCCTCTTAGGGGAGGTGTTTCCAAAACAGATGATTCGGAAGAAAACTGGAAGAAGCTGCTTCAATCACAACTGGAAAACGATCTTCTAACAGTAAATTCCGAGTGCGTAGAAAAATACAACTTAGAACTATATATGTCGGAGACCTTGAAAAATCTTAAAATACCTGTAGAAGGGCGTGGAAAATATTTTATTAGAAAAAACGTAAATTCGGAATATAGACCGGAATGGTATCAGGATCAAAGAATAGGAGGCATAATTCAACATGAAACGAGGAGTCACATGCAGTCCGATATTTTAAGATATTTTTATGCAGCCTGTTACGGCGACGTACGCAATAGTAGTCCTGTCCTTTCTCAATTCCCAAAAAAACTACTTCCCAAACACTCAAATGTTAATATTGCAATGAGAACGAGTAGTACATTTTCTGACAGATTCAGGGTCCAGTTACGTAACAGACCCTCCACGACCATTGTTTCACACATCAGCAAAGACGGCCATTATTATATTCACTTTGACCCTATGCAAACAAGGAGCCTTACAGTGAGAGAAGCTGCAAGGATACAGACCTTCCCGGATAACTATTACTTTTATGGCCCAAGAACGGCCCAGTATGTTCAGGTTGGAAATGCAGTTCCACCACTGCTGGCAACACAAATAGCTGAGATTGTCCTTAATGTGTTCCAAGAGATGAATAAATTAGAAGTACCGTCTCTAAATTAATGTCATAAAAAATGTCTTAAAGATTGGTTATCTGTAAATATTCATCTTTGTTATTTTTATTACATATACGTGACTTTACACCTATCCGATTTGATATTCTTAGAAACACAGAATTTTAAAGGGTCCTGCCACTCTACAGTAGATCAAAAATTTATTCTGTCAGATGATTGTCGGACATGAATCTACCCACTTTAAAGATAAGAAACATGCCCGACAGAGCCCACACTACACCGAATTACATAAATTTTGTGCAGTCCATAAA
>JAKAYH010000051.1 GCA_021826835.1 Thermoplasmata archaeon
GTGAGGAATGTTGTTGATTCCCTGGGTGTTGAGAACATATCAGCATCATATGTTTCAACACTTGCATCCGAACTGGATGAAAAGGTGAAATCATTCCTCGAAAAGAAAATAGAGAGACCGATGAGATTCATCTACATAGATGCAACGTACTTCAAGGTGCGTGAGGACGGAAAATACAGGAACAAGGCACTCTATGTGTGCATTGGCATAGATTCGTATGGAACAAGGGAGATTCTCTCCTGCAAGCTCTGTGACTCTGAAACGGAGGTGGAATGGGAATCATTCTTTGACGATCTGAAGAACAGGGGCCTCAAAGGTGTGGAGCTTGTGATATCGGATGGCCATAAGGGCATACAGGAATCCGTTACCCGATCGTTCCTGGGTGCTGCATGGCAGTACTGTCATGTACATTTCCTGCGCAACCTGATGAAGCTAATACCGAAGAAAAAACAGTCATCTGTGATGCAGATCGTAAAGCAGGCTCTTGAGAATGAATCACTGGTTTCAACGGCACAGGATATTCTTGTTAAAGAGGGGACGGAAAAGGCGTCTGAAATGTTCGAGAGATGGTATCCCTCACTGTACAATTACAAAGCTTATGGTGAATCATGCCGGAAAAGATTGAGAACAACAAACGTGCTGGAGAGACTGAATCTAGAATTCAAGAGAAGGACGAAGAAGATAGGTGCATTCCCGTCTGAACAGTCATTACTGAGACTTGTAGTGACAATAATGATGGATATTAACGAGGAATGGATCACCGGAAGAAAGTATATGAACATGGAGGCTGATTAAGGTTGTACAGGATCTTTTTGAAATTACAGCAAATCATGTACACAATCGGTAACTTAAAGTTGGTTGAAATATTTCTTCCTGAGATAAATTTTGTTCGATCATTATTAAATAAATTGTTATCAACAGGCAATATTTAATTTTTAACTTAATGCAAACTTAACTGTTTATATGTTAATTGATTCATGTTTATATTATCAGATTTTAGGAATTGTTTGTCGTAGCATACTAACCGAATCGTTTAATTCCGATAATCATAAGATGTCTGAGACACTCTTACAAAATGAACCAAAATGACCCCATGATAATTGATTGAAGATAATTCGAACACCGTATAACTTTCTTGATTAGGTACAGTAATGTTCCATGTCACATTTATATACTTAAAACCCTGGTTAATGTTAGAAATTGGCCAAACAGCTACTTGGCTTATTTTTGAACCCAGATCAAACCCTAAGAATGCATTTAAAAAGGAGGGGCCGTTATTTGTAGAAATAGATAAAGAATAAGTTACAGAATATGTGCCAGGGACTAAATTAACATAACCAGGCAAAGTGACTGGGATATTTGTTACATTTGTAAATGATATACCACTATTTACCCCTGAAGAACCAAAAGATTCGTTCAACACTAATGGTTCATAAATTTTTGGTGGGGCTTGGTAATCTCTTTCCAAAGCAATAAAGCCCTTGTCCTCTGCTAAAATCCCGTACTTTCCAGATTCGATCATCAAAGTCATAATTTTAGGCAAAGTGTTTTCATTTGGGGCAAACTGAAGAAAATACTGACTTGATTGAGTATAAGCAACGAGGTAGTCCACCTTAGTATATCCAGGATAATTAGGATATATCGATAGAAGTGGGAATGTGTTATTGATAACCTCACTTAATGTTAGATTATTACTAATATGGGTTGAGAATAAAAAAGTGTAAGGCTCATTGCCACTTGCTCGAGGTAAAAATTCTGGCATATCATTCTGAAATAAAACATAAGTGTTGTTTTTTGGTATTAAAGATTCTATTTGCATGAGGATTCTATAATTAGTCTCGTTGAAACTTACCTCGTGATTAAAAGAATAATTAGGTTTCATTGCTGAATTGTAAGGTCCATATGGTGCATAAAATAGGGAGCCAGTTAACAAAACAATAAAAATTCCAATCGAAAACATTGTAGATATTCTATTATGCCTAAATTTATTTCTTAGCCGTTTTGGTATCTTTAACATTAATTTCATATTACCAATGAAACGAATTTTATTTGAATTGTTAATTTTGCTTAAGGTTTCAATAGTTCCAATGAAAACGATTGGTAAAATCATTGAAGTGTATTGATCTGTTAAAACTTCCGGATAAACATAAACTGGAGATCCACTGTAAAGTCCTAATAAAAAAAATGGAAGCGCCATGATTAACCACTTCAGTCTAAGCATAGGGAGGAATAACAGAGGAGACATAATTATGACAAAAGTAAGGAATACAGGGTAGAGATTGGATGAAAGGGATGAGGAAGTTGTCTTTATAATACCTGGACCAACACTAAAAACATCGAAATAATAACCGAAAATTAAGAATATCGAGGAAACAATAAGAATTATGATATTTGAATTCATTCGATCCTTTTCATTCACGAAATTTTTGCTCCTAAATGTAAGTTCAAAAATGGAAAAGATAAGCGGATATACCATGTATGGAAATCGTACTGTACCGGATAGGATAAAAAATAATGCGGACAAAAAATATTTTTCTTTTATATAGAAATAATAAGCAAAAACAAATAACGGGACGAAGAATGCTTGAAAATGCACATCAAACCATAATATACCTGCAGAAGGAAAGTATAATAAATAAGATACCGAAATTAGGATTCCAATCATTTTGTTATTTGTTAGTTTAATAGCTATGGCATATAGTGGAAATACTGCGATCTCTACAGCAATAACTTGAACGATTAATAATAATTGAAAACTGTGAAAGAAATAAATTGGAGATAGTACAAATTGAAAACCGGAACTAAATAGAACATTCGTGTAAAAGTTAAATGAGATAATATGGTATGGTTGCCAGAGCCGTTCCATAACAAATCCGAGATCAAACACTGAGGAATGCAAAGAATAGAACTTCCCTAACACTATTATGGACCAAGCAAAAACTGTTATTCCGAAAAGGCATATAATAATAATGTTTGAATATATATATTTGTGAATAAACGCTTTCTTATTTGAAGAAAAGTCTTTTTCATTTTGATCATATTTTTTTTGTTCCATCAAATCTATACCGATTGAATGTTTATTATAATTTATAATATTATACCTTTGTTATGGGAAATTTTGAGGACCAAGGTGAAGATTATATGAAAAAAAAGTCAATAGCATTGATCAGTGTTTTTCCTTTATATACTGGTACAAGTAGGGTGGTTATTGACTATTATAGAGCCCTTAAGGATATGGGATTAACCGTTAACATATATCAATTTATTGCCAAGGGATTCTCTGTGAAATATCCGGAAGCAACACGTTATATTAATGGGATAAACCTTCCCCCCATCAATATCACTTTCCCTTTAAATCTCCTATTCATATTACCTCGAAAATTACAACAACTCAAAGAAGATGTAGTTATTATAACAGATCCAGCAGCCCTTTCTTTGAAACCAAAATTTCCTAATGCAATAGTAATTTTCTATGATATAAGAGATTTCACGAAATATTCAAAAAACTTTTTAAAGAAGACGTTTTTCAAGTACTTATTAAGATACGTTAAGGATCATGATAATATCATTACCATGAGTGATTATTCCAAGAAAATGCTAAATGAAGAAATTGGAAAGGAGCTTAATGTTGAAGTTGTAGAAGGATGTTCTTCATTTTCAAATGATATTTCCATTTTGAAAGAAAGAAGAATGAGAATATTCAATAATAATAAAATTAACATATTTTATTTAGCAGCTGATAGACCATATAAAAATATTAAACTCTTTCTTCAGATTGCGAAAATCTTTGATACTATGAAAACAAATATTCAATATAATTTCAAATTACTGTCAAGATTAAATAAAACCAACAAAAAACTTCTAAAAAAATTATCGTTGTCAAATATGGAAATCATTGAATCAACGGACGACCTAAGATCTTTATATGAAAAAGTAGATCTTCTTCTTTATCCTTCATTAATTGAGGGTTTTGGCCTACCTTTAGTGGAAGCTATGAGTTTTGGAATACCCATTATTTATTCAAATTTGCCTCCAATGACAGAAATTGTTGGAACTGCGGGTATATCCCTTGATCCTTATTCTCTGGAAGATTGGATGAATGCCATAATTAACATTTCAGAACCAAAATCATATTACCAAATGTCACTGTTGTCTTTTGAGCGATCTAAAAATTTCTCCTACGATATTTTTAAAGAGAGATTAATGAAAGTGCTTAATAACTTTGAAAAAAGATAGGAAGATTTATGCAATTGTTAATGAATGACTTTTATATGTATATCTGAATTGATTGCCCGATATGAAAATATTTAAAGGAGAAAAAGAGCTGATCCGGATAATAAATTAAAAATGCTAAGAACATCTGCATCTTTCAACTAACTTTAATCGAGGTTATGGGTAATTAATCTAAGTATGTCATTATGTTAAAGCGCAATAGCAATTGCTTCAAAGGTAATGGATATCATAAGACAAATAATTCTCAAAGGAATGAATTAGGTAGAACATAATGATAATCCCTCCGACAGACCACACGAAAATAGTGACAGGTGAAAGCCCTTGAGATAGAGATACCTAATACTACCGTAAAACTGAAATAACTAATTGAACCACCTAACTATGCAATCTACAATCATCGATTCTCCGGGTTTTTAGAAATTTGCTGTATCTGGAATTGGTGATGAATACTTCTGAGTATGGGATAAGATAAGCAAAAATAAGTCATGCACTCAATAACATCAGATTCAATATGAAGAGAAGCAAAAGGCAATCCAAATCAGAATGGACAGTCGTAGCACATATACGATAACGCTTTACAGTTCGGGAAGGGAATGATTCTTTAATATCACTATACGTAAAGAACATACAACTAATCATTAATTTCAAGAGCAACGGAAGGAATGGTAATTGTATTGGCGAAGTGAATGAAGTCAATGTATACGACCTTTTGAAGTATTCTGAAGAAAAGGCGATTCCATATTGCATATCTGACATAAAGGTAAACGAAGGATAAGTCAATATCATTATCGACCGCGATATTTCAGAATTGGCTGTTGAACGTCATTGAAGGGCATAAAAAAGGCAAATTTCGTGGGGAACGGAATTTACACGACCATTTCAAATGTTATTAATCAGATCATTTAATTACTGTGCCTAAGATGTGACAATACATTTAATTTAAAGCTTAAATATAATTACTTTAAGATGTTTCCGTAATATTTCACCATTTGTTCCCTAAAAATTTTAGGACTAAATACCTTAGCTCTCCTAATTCCATTTTTTTGCAAGGTCTCTTTGTTGTTTATGGCACTTTCAATTCCTCCAACAATTGAATCGATGTTATATGGATCAACATATTCTGCTGCATCTTCCCCGATTTCTTGAAAAATAGGTATATCAGATACAACAGCAGGTAGCCCAGTTCTCATAGCTTCAACCAAAGGAAAACCAAATCCTTCTTCGAACGATGGAAAAAGCAATACATCACACAGATTATAAAGAAAATTTAGACTATCAACATCAATGTTTAGGAAAGTTCTACCTATACCTATATCTGGCCCTATTCTAACCAACATGTATTTATCTCCTAGTTTTTTCATCACCTTAGATATTGCTCCCAGATTCTTCCAAGGTTTATCGTTGGTAGGAGACAGAATCAGAATTTTGTCTTCTGGTAAATTAAATTGCTTACGATCTTTTATTTTTGTGTCAAGTCTTTGGAATGCTTGATTATATGGCAGATAAACAACTTTAATATTTCCATCACAGCCGTTTTCTATTAATTTTTTTTTAACGTAATTAGAGTCGGTTAGAATATTCCTAAATGTCATATATCTTTTAAGGAGTTTCTTTGCATAAGCTTTTTCAAACATATTTGCATTAAAATATTTTGAAAAAATTATTAAATCGTGAATGGTGACTATATCATTGTCATTATTTCCAATAAAAGGAAGTAGATTATAAGAATAATGGAGCACTAGACCACTTTTTCTCTCAGCATTTATCCCATTAATAGCACTACGAAAATATAATTTTGGCAATGAACGAGCAATTAAACCCTTTGTAAAGCTATTTCCAATTGAGAGAGGGGGCGTTTCAGGGCAACCATTACCAACATTAGAATCAAAGAAGTTGAGAAATTTTGCCTTTTCGCCAACTGCAAATTTGAGATTTTCTAAATATGAACCCCATCCACTATTAGGTCTACAATTTCCCAATATCAGTAAACTCATGAACTTTTACATCACCAATAAAACGGTAATTCTATTGAATACTAATCTTTTGCCTTGTAGAGTTGAACATAATATTTAAAAACAAAAGTAATTATAAAGCACCTACAAATTCGTGACATAATTATGAGTGGACATATTAAAATAGGATTTGTTTTTATAATCGAACATGGTGATTTAGAAAATAAGGGATTGCTACTTGCTAAGAGTTTACGAAGGTTCTTTAATACAAGTGAAGAATGTCCTATATTCGCAGTTCAGCCTAGGAAAGGGAAAATAATTCGCGAATCCACAATAAAACAGCTAAGAGAATTAAACGTAGATTACATTTATAAACCTATAAATGTCAAATGGAAAAACCTTCCTTTTGCAAATCAGGCTTATGGATGTTCTATAATTGAAGAAAAAGTAAAGGATACTATACAAACATTGGTTTATTTGGACGCAGATATAATATGCTTAGGATACCCATATAACCTGTTTTTAGATGAAAACGAAGATGTAGCAGTTTCTCCAGTAGATCTTGTGTCATCCTCTACAATACGTGTAGGAGAGGAATTGGATGATTATTGGAAATTTGTATATGGATTGAATAAAGTAAAAAAGGAACAATTGTGGTCCGTCAAAACGAAGTTGGGCTCTGTTGAAATTTATCCTACTTTCAATTCTGGTGTGATTGCAGTAAAACCAGAGCTTGGAGTGTTTGAGCGTTGGAAGAATATGTTTGAAATTAGTTTTAATAAGGGCTATTTTGGGTTATTTTCACCTTTATCCAAAGAATTCTTTTTTACAGACCAAACTTTCCTTTCCTCACTTATAATTGCAATGTTTGATAGGAAAAGAATTAGAATACTCAGTGATGAGTATAATTTTCCGATTAATGTAGAATATCTAAATGGAAAAGGAATTGTTAAAATGAGTGATATTAAATTGCTACATTATCATAGTTGGATGTATAATTTCAATTGGACTAAATTTTTTGAAATAGATAATGATTTTAAACAATGGTTAATCCCTATGTTGCCTTTGGCAAGAGAACACCATTCCAGACATTTGGTTTTCCTTGAGGTTGCCTCACAGTTATTAAAACATTATTTGTGGAAAATAAAATTAAAGTTTGCCGTTAAATAAAGCAATTAGGCTTAGAGCTCATACCTTAGAATTACAAGTTTGGAGGATGAACACACTTTTTTGAATCTATACTAAGGTTTAGATGAGCTGAGAAATAGGTTAAATTGACCGCAGACAACATTGAGTACAGGTTCAAACCCAAAGTCATCTTTCAACACCATTAAACAGGGCAAGTGGGCTTGCCGGTAGTATTGTAAGTTTTTAGAGATCAACATGCTCAACATTCCCTCTCCTCTTTTCTATTGCAAGGAGGTTCTGCTATTTCTTAAGGTAACGTTCCTCCTTCAACTGACAAAGATGCTTAATAACTCTATTTATAGCCTTTCATTCCATATACCCTTTATCATCTATTTTGGCTGTTTTGTAAAAATGATTTCCGCTCCCTCTCGTTACTGCACAGATGTGCATTTTAGGTAATATCATGGATAGATCCATAATACAGAGCATATCATACCGAAATATATTCGCGCTAACGCTAAAAATTAATTGGTTTCAGAAAATATTTGTCAAAAAATCAAATTCATATGTAATATTGAGTATTAAAATTAATATCTTGTCTTGTATAGGGTGATAATTTCTATGCCATACATTAGTGTCATAATAATTGATTTTAATAGAAAGAAGTACCTACGGGAAGCTGTAGAATCAGTTTTGAAGCAGAGTTTAGGGCAGGAGTTATTTGAAATTATAGTTATAAAGAATTATGTATCGGAAATTGACGATTGGCTCGTGGAGCATAGAATAAAGTTAATTTTTTCTGAAGAAAGCTCTTATGGAAAAAAGATTCTATTAGGCGCTGCAGTTGCCAGAGGAGAAATAATATCACTTCTTGATGATGATGATTTATTTGTTGAAGATAAGTTAAAATTTATTTATGAAACTTTCAATGATAAAAAAAATATTGGCTATTGTCATAATTTTTATCAAAAAATAGATCAAGATGGTAAACCGTATACGAAAAATTTTTGGTTTATGGAAAGTAGAAGAAAAATTAATTTTGTAACTTTTCCTTCAAATTTTCGAAGGTTGCAAAAATCACTTGTTAGAGGTGGTGACTTTAATCATAGCTCTATCTCATTCAGGAAGGTAATGCTTCAAGGTGTTGAAAAATATATTGGCAGAGTAACTGGAAGTTTTGACACATGTGCCTTCTTTTTGAGTGCATCAAAAAAATATCAACTAATGTTTACAAATATCCCACTGACAAAATATAGAATACATTCATCGACTTCTTCCAAACTTGGTACAAAAGAAGAAAGAGCAATGTATTCTTTAAAACAACTCAAGAATTATAAGGTGATTTCTGAAATAGTTGAAGAGCAAAAAGATTTAAATTTAACAAAGCTTATTAACAGCAAAATATACGATACCAAAATAACTCTGGGAGTATTACGTGATTATGATCGCCCGAAAATACTCAGCATATTATATCAATATCGAATCAATACATCAACTTTTTCATTTTATTCAAATGTTAGATTATTGTTAGGATTGAGTTTTACTATTCTTCCAACCCCAATGAAAAAAATTATAAAAGGTCTTGTTTAAATTATCCTATCTCAATGGCTTGAAATACCAATACATATGAAATCTATGATTTAAATTTCTTTTAAGATTACCCAATTCAAAGGACACAAAATAGTGACCACATACATGTGGCTGAATAGAAAAATAAGATGCTAATTGAAATGTCAAGAGTCACGTTATCGAAAACATTGAAACCTAATATGCAAATAAAAAATAAAACTTTCATTGAAAACATTAAACAAAACTAAGTTTTATGTTTCTACAACGGCAGTTGTCTGCTTTGATCTGTGTCTCAAAATCTTTATATTCATCGCCAGACCGACAGAATGCGCTAAGGAAATCAGGCATACGTGCGGAGAAAGTGATCACTACAAGAATAATAAACTGTGTAATAGGCCTAAAGAGCTCAACATAACTTCAATTTTAGATGAAGACGACTAATACACCAAAATTATGGGAATGCCTGAAAAGAAGTTGTCTAAATATCTGTTTTATAATCCACATGAAGCAATATTCTTCTATACAAACACGACCATGGAATTGATGTATCTGAGTGGTAATAATGAGGAGGTTGTATTGAGGGAAGAACGGAGAGAAGTTCACCAAGGGAGAAAAGCCCATATTGCCTATGATCTTACCGTCGTATTATTCGTCAGAGCATCATGTAATCCTTTCTATTGATATGCTTAGATCGTGGTCATGAATCACTTTCTAGGGATCGTGTATTTAGTGATTTCGTAATGGTGCAGGTGAAATGAAACAAATAATGCGAATAGATTGTGATGATATTCCTGCGAACGCTCAGATAAACTATCATTACCTGCTACGACTGGAAAGTGTACTGTTTCTCTCATCTTCGGACAAAATTGAAAAAGAATTATGATCCGATTCCTGCCATTTCACCTCCTTTTCTTTCTTTCATATTTCTTTCCCTCCTTAATATTCTAGCTCTCTCTATTTTTGATTCTCGAATTCTTAGTAGTTCATCAGGATTACCTCGGTAATATTCAGCAGGTGTGAGGTAATGAAGTGATGAATGCTTTCTTTTATTATTGTAATGTTCAACTATTTTGCATATCTCTGATTTCGCCTGTTCATAATCGGTGAGAATCACCGGTATTAGCGATTCTCTCATGGTTTTGTTAGCTCTCTCAACAATTCCATTCTGTTCAGGTGTGTGAGGTCTGATGAGTTTCTGTGTAAGATTGTTCTTTTTCAATACGATCCTGAATTCATATGCTATGAATGAT
>JAKAYH010000052.1 GCA_021826835.1 Thermoplasmata archaeon
TTGCAATTTCTTTTGTTTGACCTCTCCTGCAAATAGAACCAATACCTAATCTTTCTGTCAATAGTCCCTGTTCTTTAATTCTATCAAGGTTTTCCAGATAGTCTGAAACTTCCCATCCTTGCACGACCATCTGAGTATTTGCATTTAGGTCCCGTAATTTGATCTGGTTCTGAATTGTCATTTCTTGAGCTTCCCTTGAGTTGTATTTTCCGTTATTCCTGACTGAAGGTTCACACGGATAGTCCATTGTCCATACTATATCCGGCTTCCATTTTTCTATTCCTTCCGCATATTCCTGAGGAGAATAGGGATATCGTCCGTACTTCAAAATCACGACAAAAGCCCCGGAGTCCATCATCAAAGGTTTTTCTATTTCCCATGCCTTCTTTAATGTTCTTGTGAAATTATATGAGAGCATTATTCTTGGGAGATATGGGACGGGCCAATGCCAAGCCGTTCCGTAATAAAATTCAGTCATCATTCAAAAAATCCTCTCTGCATAAATCTGAATGAATGAAACTATTTAATTCCCTAACGATCTCTTCTCTCCGTTTTTGAACATAAACCGTATTACCGGTTTTCATATATTCATCTAACATTTTAGATGTAAATCCGATAAATCTTTGCATATTCATTTTATTTTTACCTCAAATATTAGATAACATAGATGTATATAATATTTGCTAACTAATGCTTATATATTAGATAGTATTCATATCTTCATGGAAATTAGAGAAGTAGAAAAAGATGCAATCGTGAAAGTTCGATCTAATAGTTTGGTTATTCTGCTTGATCCAGAAACCAGGCAGATGCTTGGCATTAATAAGGGAGACAGGGTGCATATCCACATAAGGAAGGCATGAGAACATGATGATTCCTGACCAATTACTCAGGGGAGATATCGGTTATTTAATCGTCAAATCTCATGGCAAAGAGCCTGTTGAGAAAGCATGGCAAAACAATCTTTATGAAGGATATGAAGACAGATTTTTAGACGCTTTAAATAAAGGGTTTAACTATGGAATATCACCACTAACACGAAAAATCGCTATTGTAGATGGCGATACAGAAGAAATAAGGAAGGCGATGGAAAACCTGCGAGAAACTTTTTGGTACTCAACAGGAAAAGGAGTTCAATATGTTTTTGAATTAACTTACGGACTTGAAAAAAATATGCCTTTGATCGGGGGTGCTTATGTAAAAACGTTAGGCGGTTATGCTGTTGGGCCTGGAAGTATTCATCCTAACGGAAAGAAATATGGGGAGGCAATGTCAGAGAATAATATTGCTATGGAAGATTATGACAAATTCATGGAAGTGATAAAACCTTTTATTTTAATAAAAAAAACAGATATTAATCCAACACAAAACTTCGATAAACCTAAATCATACACTCATGGAGAAGTTCAAAAATTAATTGAAAGCATTGAAGACGTTTGGGCTGAAAGAGACGGAATGCGACATGATCTGACCCTTGCACTTGTAGGCACAATGAAAAGATACGGTTGGAGTGAAGCAGACGCAATGAATATGATTGCCGGGCTGGTTCAAAAGACAGGTAAAGGCAGGGAACACATAATCCAGGTGCAGTGGATTTACAGGCATGGCGGTGGCAGAGAATATGGAATACCTACACTCCTGGCAATAAGAGACGGAACATGGAAGGCGAGATCATGAGTATTGAAGATTTTATTAATAATGTAAAGACAAATCCCTTGCAGAGTGCTTTAAGTTCATTGCATGATATTGAAAAAGAAGATCAACAACTATTCGAGACATTGAGAGAAAAAATCGAATATAACACAGAAGATATGGAAAAAATAAACGCACTGTTAGGAAAATACAAGGAACAGATACCTAACGATCTATATGAAGCAGTCATGCAATATTCAGAGACAAACAGGCCAGCTGATATAATCGCACCTATTGACCCTGAGGAAGGGATATATGCAAAAATATGGAACGGGGAATTTGGGAAAATTGCCTATGCAACTCAGAGAAAAGAAGAGATAATAATCAGATGGAACGGATATATTCTTGGGGTTGTTTTGGTTGATGAAAGATCAGAGGCTTATGCAATCAAATACAGGTATAACGACAGGGAAAAAACAGTACCAGCAAACATATTTTTATCATTCGCAAAACAGCGATTCTTTCTTTCAACAGGAGACGCTAAAAAACTCAGGGAAATTATAGATGCATACATGATGAACGAAATAAAGGAAGGCAGGTTCACGGAAGGGGGCTACTCATTAATCTATGTATCAGATGATAAAATCGTTGTAGATTATCCAGATGTTCCGATCGCAGACGTTTTAAAATTATTGAGAGACTACCATGACAAATCCACGAAGCCTGAGGCTTACAGGGCTATGCTTTCCTTCTGCCTTTTAGCTCCATTGCATTATTACATTAAGAAAAAAACTTCAAAAGGAATACAGACTCCTTTGATGTTATTGTCCGGAAAAACAGGATCCGGAAAAACTCCTATGACCTATATTTTTGTTGGCAAGGGCTATGGCATGCAGAAGGAAGAATATGTTTTTGGCCTGAATATGATAGATAAAATTTTCACATTCACATCGTTTCTTGCACAGACAAATATACCAATAGTACTGGACGATATAGGAATGGGCTGGGTTGTGAAATACCATGAGCATATCAAATCATATATGCAATCTTCATATTTTGGAGCAAGGGGAAATGCAGACCAGACGGTCAATATTTACAAAGGAGTTGCAACTTTTATCATGACCATGAATGATGATTATGTAGGCGACAGCGACCCAGCATTTACCAAAAGATTAATATATATCCCATATACAGAAAAAGACTCGGAAAAAGTTGATAAAGCTGCCTATCTGAAATTTATGGAAACACTGCCGGACGGGTTTATGTATATGCTGACAAGAAAAATACTTCACGGAATAGATATCCAGGAACTGATGAACACTGTTGAAAATTTCAGTACGGCTGACGACTGGGTTAATTACGGCATTGATTTGATAAATAACGAATGCTTTTTGAATGGCGTAGATGTTTTTCCAAAATTCCGTTCAGGAGAAGCCTCAGCAACCTCATACACAAGGGATATAGTGGAAAGTATGATAAATGAATGGGAAAGGAAGAATACAATGACATTCCCAGGTGGATCCTTTGCTTATGGAAACATAGAAGTTGAAGATGACAAGGATCGAATTCACATATATTTTACATCACTTGGTTTAAAAAAAGTGTTAAATAATTTTGGCAACAATGCTATGCCGTATCAGACCGCTACCGAATTTCTTAATGCAATAATGAAAACACAAACCGATCTAAGAGTTGAAAAGAATAGTAAGGGAGAATTGCTCACTACAAAGAGAATAAGCGGGAAAATGTATCCTATTAAAGCATATCATATCTCAAAGAAAAAAGATGTGGAACTATGAGTAAATATTTATACTCCCAAGATATCTATTACATGATGAATTCTTTGCCAAGTCCTGAAAAACCTGTTTCTCAACCCTTAGGACTTGGCAATGGCATACTTAATATCGTTTTTTCGATATCGGCAAAGTTGATTTCTCATGTAGTAATTTTCTTTGGTTTAGATACAAATGGGAAAATTCAGGGTCTCCAAGCAAAATGTAGTAATTTTTTGACCTATTACTACATGAATTACTACAAAAATTACTACATCAAAAATTCCCTGATTTTCGGCGTCCAGAAATCAAATATCGGAAAATGTAGTAATGATTTGAAAAACAAGATACACATGCGCGCACGCGCATGCATGTGTATTAAAAAAAATTACTACTTACTACATGAGGGTCTAAAATTAAAAAAAATACAGTCAGATACAGAAAAAAATGATGTAGTAATTTTTGTAGTAATCGATAAAAAAAAATTACTACATGTCTTGAAGAATACGAAAAAAGCGTTTTTATCAAGAATGTATTATACAGGTAAAAATTACTACATTTTCAAACCGATACATTGATGTTTTTTATTTTTATATTTTTTACAACTCTTAGGAGTTAGAGATTAAGGCAGATGTCATGATTGGTCTAACCTATTGCCATAACCATCGAAAGCAACGTTAAAATTACGTTTTCTATCACCATGAAAAAGAATTTACATAAACTAATTCAATGGTAGTGATCCTATGCCTAAAATCTTTTTTAAATTAACGATATATAATTATCAAAAGAAAAGGCTTAATAATAACTATCATATCTATGTTATATGAAAGGCTACGGAACTATAAGGGAAGTTAAAACCGCCAAGTCTGTGTCTATTTCTACAGATAAGGGAGAAAGTATTGTAAATGAGTTTACCGGAAGTTATAATTGGGCAAGACTTCATGGTAAAATAGAGGTAAAACTAAAAGTGGCTGGGAAAAGCATAACGCTTTTAGAACTTGATGAGGCCGATTATGCCAGGCTTGGAATTAATGTCAAGGCGAATGATGAGATTAAGGAAGTATATCAGAAGCAGATTGATGCGAAGGAGATACTTCTTGAAGCACAGACAGAATACACAGAGGAAGATGAATAAACATGCAGGTCATAAAAAGGGAAACAAAACCTTTTTCAATTCAGGAGCCGGAACATAATAATAGGTTTCAGGTTTCATTAAACAGTGATGGAATGCTTGTAATGAGAATGTATAAGCCCAAAGAGACTGCTGAAGAAAAATTAAACCCGTCAGAAGAAACGCTTATCGTTCTTACAAGTTATGAGACTGACACTCTTATCCACTTTATCCAGAACTTAAGGCAACTGTGAGGGGTTTAAATGAGCAAAACAGATGAAAAGATAGATGCGTTAAAGAAAGAGATTGATGCACTGAACTCTAAATTAGAGTCTAAATCTAATTTAGATTTTATTCAACCCGTTTTTTCTTCCTTGTATGAAACCATTAGAGATCAATTGAATAAACACTCTATTGCTCAGGAACTTATAGATGAAGGGGCTTTTGATGTGGCAAAGTCATACATAGATTTTCTTAAAGAAAAGAAAAATAAAGATTATCAGGGAGAAGTGGTAGTGAAGGCTATTAAAACGGTCTCTCCTATTGGAAAGAAAACAATGAAAAAGAACAACAGTGCTGATTTTGGCCCTGACACAAAAGGAACTAAAACCTCTGGCTTCTGCGAATAAAGAAAGCGAAAAAGAAAATAAGGATAAAAATGATCTGTAAAAATTGTGGTTATGAGATAAAAATAGATACACAAACGATGGTAGATAAAAAATTTATTACCGTAGATATAGACATATCTCATGCTCACACTTCTTTATTTAGTACGAATGAAGGATTGCGTCTTATATGTACAGAATGCGGTTGTGAAGAGGCCGATATAGAGGCGGTATATAATTGAACCCAAGAAATCTCGAAAACACATTTATCGATAAAGTATTAACACCGGCAGGATTTTTATCACAAAAGGCATTATTTTCTGTAAAGCGTCTTCCTGATGGCAGGACTATATCAAATCGTTCAGATTTTTTTGGATCCTGGGATATCATTTCTATTAAAGATAACAAGGTCTTTATGTTCCAGGTATGCACTGGAACAACGTATGCGGAACATGTCAGGACAATTGAAAAACGTTTCCCATTCACTTCCAATCCCATACAGGTTATAGTCTATTATTTCAAGGAAAAAAACAGATGGAAATTTACACTTCATGTCAGGTCCCTTATAGGATGGCAAGAAGTTAAACCAGACGTTTTACTAAACCCTATTAATTCTAACGTTTCATTAAAGTAAAAATATCGTAATAACAACGTTTATATTTATCAAAGGTATTACTTTATTATGAAAGAAATTGATAAGCCTAAAACGGCAAATTATGAGATGTTTGTAAAAAACGTTTTTGACAGCCGGATTGGTAAGGCAATAATGTATGTATCCCAAGTTATGATGAATGCATGGAAGAAGATCATAAGTTCCAGGAAGGTGAAGCAATGAACCAAGACAGATGGGCACAGATATATTTAAAAAGTATTCTTAACAAGCCTACTGAAGAAGAAAAGAAGGAAATAGAAAGTCATATAAAAGAATCCTTCACTATTAAAAGTTCAACATATTTCAAGTTTGATGATGAAAGTTACATTTCATTATCAAGAAGAAGAAGTTACTTTCAGGTTTTTGAGATAAATAAAGAAAAATATGAAACGAAGAAAAGGGACTTCGATAAAAGAAACCCGGTATAGAGGTGAAGCAATGAAAGTAATAAAAAACGATTGCTATGGCGGATTTGGAGTATCTCAACAGGCCATTTTTGATTTAGTCAAAATGAATTGTGAGCATATTTCAAAAAGAGATTTCGATGAATATTTTGGAAGGCATATTGAATCTCTTGATGAGCAATTTGATAATTTTGGGCTTAACGGTTGTAATATACGTATTCGACTCAATTCATGTAAAGATTGGTTAGATTGGCTTAACTATGCTTATGATGTTGAACAAAGAAAAATTTATTTTTTCAATAATCAGAAATCTTCGAGAACATGTCCGGATTTAATTAAATTAATTGAAGAGAAAGGTAGTATGTATTGTTCTTCTCGGCACTCACAACTTGTAATCATAGAAGTTCCCGATAATGCGTGTTGGGAAATTGAAGAATATGATGGCCTGGAATCAATCGTAGAATGCTACAGGGTATTTGGGTGATCTAAATGGATAAAGACGAATTTCTGAAAGCGTTGTGGTCTGGTGATTTCAAATTGCTTTATGAGTTGTGTGATATAGTCAATCTTGCAGAAGGAGAGAACATGTATTATAAATGTAGTCTGTGTAATTATGAAACAAAACACGTAACCTCATATGACAACTTAGAAAAAATAGATTATTTAATTGCAGATCACCTGTGGGAAAAACACAGAAGCGAAGTTGTAAATCACACATTAGATTATGAGAGTAAAAAGATAGGATCTGCGAAAAATCAAACAAAATTAGACGATATTTTGATTAATCAGACGAAGGACATTAAGAGTGTGAGATGAAATGAAAACAGAAGAAAAAGCAGTAGGTTTGAGATTAGACCGTAAGGTCTATGAGAGAGGCATGAAATTGAGGGAGAAGGCACAGGAAAAAGGTATGGACGCATCTTATTCCATAATAGGATGGTTCTCATATCTTATTTCCAGGCAACTTGATGTTGTTGAGAAGAATCTTAATGATGATGGTGATAAGCAATGAGCGAGAAATATACAGAAGAAGATATAGATTTGTATGTAGAATATGCAAGGGCATTATATTTAAAAGTAATGAACATGTTTATGCCAAGCATAGAAGTAAAGAACCAATCTGATGATGTGATGGATAAGTATCTTGGCAAAATGGGTGAATTGCTAACTTCAACTGCACCAGCAATAGATAGGGTCTATTCCAATATACTCGAACCTTTTGGAATGTGGCTTTATCATGATTGCCCGATTACAAAGCATAAGGGAATAATACGAGAGGTCAGGAGTGATTAAATGGTATCCGAGCAGATTGAACATGCAAAAGTACAATGTAAAATATGTGGTTATTCCAGGGTTATTAATTGCTTTCCGGATTTTGAATTTGAAAAGAAGGTTTATCTGGAATTCAAACCTGATTGTCCTGAATGTTCTGGTAGAGATTGGAAAATTTCTGAATTAGTGGAAGTAGTTAAACCGTTAAGCAGTGATGAAGAGAATCTGTTTTCAATGGGTGGTAAGCAATGAAATACGTAAGAAGCAGTGAAACAGTGATAAATACGGATTTTATTCTTCAACCTGAACAGGAATGGCTTAGTCCTGCATTTTTTGCTGATAACGGTTCTATTGTCAATCTGAATATAACCGCTGGTAAGCTTGTTTATGCAGAAATTATGACATTAGATAAATATAACGAATTAACAGATAACGGTAAAAAGTCTATGAAATTTAATTGGAATTCGGCCGGTAAGAGATTTAACAGTTTAAAATACGTGTTAAAAGACGGCGAGTTAGTAGTCGTTGTTAAGAATAGAATGTATTATCTGGATATTAGAGTGATGGTCAATGTGGAATTAATAGGTAAAAGAGAAGTGGTAGGTGTTTGATATGGAAATAAATAACGAACAGAAATGTAAGAACTGCGGAAATGAAATCCTTTTATTCAGAGGTAAGTGGATCCACTCTTGGTCTGGATCAATAAGATGCAAGTCAAATAGAAAAGTCCATGCAGAACCAGAAATGGAAAAAATAGAAGAGGCGGAAATATGAAAATAACACTAACATCGATTCTGAAGAGCATTGAAAATAGTAGAAATGCTGATGGAAAGTATGTGTTCCATGATAAGCAATTGTATGAGGAAATGATACACGATAAGAGTAATTATTATATGGGAAACAACGGAATTTTTTATCTCATGCGTAATGTTCTTGATGAATATATAGTGAGGGACACTAAAAGGTATTTGGAAAAAACAACAAAGGAGGTGAAACAATGAAAGTAAAGGTTGGAGAATGTAAGATTTGTGGTGCGCCAATAGTGGCAGAGAGTCCGAATGACACTATTGTTCCGGAATTTACCTGCGGGCATTTTGCTATGACCATAACATATCAACAGAACTGGTAATCGTGGATAACAAAAAAACTAAATGGTATAAATTCGAGACAACAGAAGAGGGTAGAAAGGATTTACTGGAATGGATAGTATTATGCCCTAAAAACCCGCCAGCAATAATGCTTTCAACACTGAAAAAGATAGAAGATTATATGGAGAGGGGAATTAAGACAACTGTATCTATGCCGGATCCTTTTAACACAACTTGGAAAAAGAATGAAAAACATAAGCCAGGAAACAATAACAATACGCTTCTTACTGAGTTGTCGAAATTAAAAAAGGAATTTGAAAAGGAAGGTAGTATATGATGGATAGTGTCTGGGAAGTTCATATCGGTGATAAGGTCTTTAAAGTAAATGATCCCATAGTTGATACAAATGGCCTTATCAAAGGCAGAGTTGATGACAGGGAAATAGTCATAAAAAACTACGATTATTATTTTAAAAACGATTATTAATTTTTAGGCTTCTGCATAAATGCATGGATCCTCGACTTGAGGTTGTTTGCAACTGCAATAGATTTTTGCTTTGCAATTCCAGCGTCATTCTTTGCTTTGGATATGGTTGTATGGAGAGCCGCCTTGTATTCATTAGGTAAGTTCCTGTGTATCTCTGACGATTCAAAGGCATCAAGCCTGTGAATATGATCCTCAATATTCCTTATCTGATCCTCAATATGCCGTATCTTTTCATTATAATACTGTATCAGTTCTTCTTTTGTTGGCATAAGGTTATAAATGTAAGGGAGTATAAAAACTATTTCTTAATGCTTATATTGAGTTCCTTAATTTTGTATCAATCTTTATGTAATGAGATATTGCAGCTTTATAACCATGCTTCCTTGCAAAATCAAAAGCATTCCTGACAAGTGCATTCTTTTCTTTCATTGTAATCTTGTGATCTGGTTTTCTTCGTTCATTAAGATTGTATATGTGGACATTAATCGCAGTAAAGAGTATTTGCGAATTGCTGGGGGTGTATGGCTCAATAGAAACTATGTCATCGTATGGTATGAAATCATTGGTAAAATCTGTTGCAATTCCGCCTTCCGCTTTACGCATAACGGTTTTAGGTCTTTTAGTTTCCAGGCCAGTCTTTGGATCATAACTTACTACAGTCATACATACGTATTCTGATTCCTCAAAAAACGCATCTACATCTTTTCTTTCCATAAAATAAAATGAGATAACGATATATAAACTATTTCTTAATATTCAACGGCAGGTATTCCTTTCCCTTCATCATATTATTGAATTGTTCCTGCGTGTATTCTTCGCCGTCAATGATGTATTTGCCATTCTTTATCTCAATGTTCTTTCCATCAAGATTAGGTGATCCCGTTGATTTCTTTTTCATTGCAATATTTTTCTGTTGCTTGTGCCATTCCTTATATGCAAATCTATACTTCACTTCATCAGACCAGTCAGATTTGGCAAGATCAGGATAGAAGTAATTGAGCCAGTTCCAATGCAAGGTCT
>JAKAYH010000053.1 GCA_021826835.1 Thermoplasmata archaeon
AGGGCCAGATATAACGTAATCTGGGTACCTCTTCCCGAATGGTGAACGGAGCTTTCCTTCCCTGCTGATATTTGAGAATCCTAGATATTCTATTATTGGTTCAATTACGAACTGCTTTACCATTTCTTCCGGTTTTTGTCCTTCTGCGAGCTGATCTGAATTATAACTAGAGGACCGTAGTATAACATCCTGGAAATCTGAGAATTTATTAAATCTCCCCTTCAATGTCAAATAAACATTTTCAAGAATATTTTTCAAACCATCTATATCTGCTTGTGTTGCAGGAGTCATATTGTATTTTACTTTAACGCTATCTGTCAATGAAGCACCTTTTAAAATTGTTCTTTACCTGTTACAGAATAGTTATAAACTAATAAAATACTACCTTTATACATTTTTTATATGGTTAGATCTGGTAAGAGGTAATGAATTTAACATGGTCTTTTTGGGTTCCTTACCGCATTTGCATGCTCTTAATGCAGCGTGAAAATATCCGATTTCAATTAATATATTAAGGAACTTTGTTGCTTATGAATTTTGTTCAACAGGTGAAAGAAGTCAATATAGTCATTGCACCTGTTAAGAATTTACGATCCGGATAACTTGAAAGAAGAGTTGAAAATTATAAATAAAATTGCATGGAACAATGCTTTATAATGTTCACATCATAAAAAATGATCCGACAATAGCACCAACAATATTATTGCAAGGATAAACGGTGTAAATTTCAGGCATATCTGTCGTGAAGGTTGATCAGAAATACATATTGGAGGGATGTCCCCATTAGGTTTCATTAAGGTTATTCCCTACTTGGCATATACTTCCTCCAGCACTGGTTCGTAATAAGGATTCTTTAGCTCCGTCTGGATATTTTGACAACCTCCCTTTGTAGTTGAAAACTACTAAAGAAGAGAAGAAACGTCCTCTTTGGGCCTCATGAAGAAGCTGCTATATGATCAACTACTGACAAAGACAACTTAATTGAATAGAAACACGATTGAAATTCCTCTATCGGTGACTCATGGCAGCTAAACCTATGCGTTCAAGTCTAACTTAGAGTTGAACATTTACCAGAGATTTTATATTTTATATTCTCATGTCAATAAATAACGTATGTCAATCGATGTTCAAGTCCTAATGTAAAACTTGAACACCAATACCCATAGGATTCTCGCCTAATGATGAGAAAGAATGAAAAAATCAGGGAGGGTAATCATATAAACTCGTTTGTGTCATTGGTCTTAAATTAAGCGTTTCATTCAACGTAAAACAGCTTTTTTCTGATTTGGCTCGTTCAAATTATATCTTTGCCTCGCGTCTTTCATAAAACCCATAAGGATTTAACGCTTTAAGAGAACGGCAAATAAGATAATCCAATAGTCAAGGCTCCCTGATCGTCTTTGACTTGTCAATCGAATGTATATAGCTTTGTACCTTAATGCTCCCTATTATATGCGTATCAATGGAGTAGAAAGCTTTAGATTCCATATCAGCACAGAAAGCTGCTAGGGCGATCTTGTCGCCCTTCTGGATTAAAGAATCGCTCTTATCAATACATTTATAGTGGTCGAAAAAATCTGATGAGATATCATCCAACCTGACAATTGAAATGAAATTACTGCTTATCCATCCTTGCAATTTTTCTAGGGATTCTTGTCTCCTGTAATCGAATAAATTGACAGTAATCCCATCTCTTGTTCCAAGCACCCTTTTGAAAACTTCCCCTAGTGTGTAAACAAAAATCCTAATCTTAGTGTCTCCGGTATTGGAAGGTTGAAAGAACTTTGTTATGCTGCTTCTCCTATCCCGATCAAGTTTGTCAGAAAGAAAGTAATCAACCAAAATATTTGCGTCTATCGTTTTTATCTGATGTTGCATAGCTTGCACGATTCAGATTAATTTCATTTTTTTAATAACTTCTAATATTTTCCTGACGTAATCAGAAGTAACCTTTCTTTCACGAAGCCTTTCGGATTTAATGTTTGATACGGCTCCTATAATATCATCTTCGGACGCATCAGGATTAGCAGTTTTTATGGAATGCAACGTCGCGGCAATCTCCAAGAATAGCTCATCTTGTTTCTTTAGTTGATTCAGGGTCATAGATATGTCTTCAGGGATCTCAATACTTCCGTTTGTCCATACTTCTTCCCCCATCCCGAAATAGTCATTTGATAGCACGGAAGAATAAGGTCCATAAACGTATAGATTGAAATCATAATTGAGAGGCAGCCCAAGGGCTTTCCCGAAATAAACGAGCTTTTGGGCTCTGATGCGGTCAGATATGCTTCCTTTGATTATCTTTTTCCGTTCGAATCCCATCCGTTTCAGGAATCCCGCTAAAGTTTTTTCTCTGCTGTCGCCCATTTGTCTCACATTATCTATTATATCAGGGCATATTAAGTTTTTTCTTTGACGACATTAGCTATTTTTAGTTTGATGGAATCTTGGCTTTGCACCTAAAAGAGGAAAATTGCACCTAAATCCCCGCTAAAAAAGTGTTCCTTCAAAAATGTATGCTCTGTTAGGTCCTGGGTAGGTCTGAATGCCTGTAAGATTTCGGTTGATAATATTCTATTTGAAAAGGAGTGGACTAGTGAAACCCATATAGTAAATGGGTTTGGGCACACTGTCTTATGGGGGGAGTTTTTAGGTTCTATTTCGGATAAAGAAATGATGGTTCGCAATTTCAATATACAATAAAAGGTAAAGCATCGTTAAGATAGTAGGATATTTTTAGTATTTTGCTTAGGAAATGGAGATATCTTAATAAAGAAAATATCATGGATGTAATTATTGGGGCAGTTCATACGAAAATTTATAAATGTAATTGTTTATCACTTATCCATCTAATTTAAAATAAGAGTTTGTGATACATTAACTAGGTGGAAAAAATGAAAACGGAAAATGGTAGGATAGTAAAAGTTGACTATTACCAGGCTGAGTCTCTGCCAGATCGACTCAAAGAGATAGCTAAAAAGCAAGGATTCAAGGCAGAAGGGCTTATAGCGGTAAAGACCGTAATTGCCTCACCCCCTACTTACCAATTTGAGAAAATTGGTAATTCGGTGGATAAAATCATTGAGTATATGCATAATGTCGCCAAAAACGATGGCGTAGACTTGGATAGAGCCATCAGCAAGGCACTAGGCGACGAAAATCTTTAATTTTTTTAATTTAGAGTATTTATTATGGTTGTCGAGAGGGATGATTCAGACATAGCTTTCACTTACAAAGGTAAAAGAATATCAATAAAGTTTGTAGCAGATAGAACTTTTTTCCATGATGTTTTTAGAAATGACTATTCTTCGGATGGATATGCAAGATGGTTTTTTTCATATTTAGTTGTAAGGAAAAGTTTAGATACTGACCGAAGGATAATGGCCGTACCTTCAACAATTTTAGACAAAATTAGCAGGGAGTTCAGAAGTTACCCTGGCGTACCAGCCACTTTTATCCTGTACATCCAGGCTATAGCCGAGACGTATACAATGCCTTCTGACATACAAATTGATTTCACTCCATTATACACCGCGAAAATCTTAGACGATAGCGGGATAAGACCATTGATCATATCTTCAGTCAAAGAAGAAAAATGGATAGAAAGAATTCGAAAGGCGGGAGTGGATTGGAATATAGACGGGTTCACTGAATCCATGTCTGCTCAACGCATAATAGAGAAAGCCTGGACTTTCCCTATCCCAAAAGAGTCATATGTTGAATTGCTAGAAGTGATAGACCCCATTTATTATCAAAAAATCATTAAAATAATAGGCACACCTAAGCGTAAAGGTGAGAGTAGTAAACACTAAAACTCATATTTTTATCGTCGCGTTCTCAAGTCTTTGCACCTAAATTCTCTGAAGAATGACCTTTTAAGTGCAAAGCCTGGAGTCTGTAGACACTGATTAACTTAAGAAAAAGGTATACTATTGGAGAAATAAGTGAAACGGTTTTTAACCATTCAAATTATCGAACCGATGTATCATAGACTGCAAAAATCAACCGAAATTTGACACCACAACATCTTAATTAAGATCATAAACATCTTCTCAATGTGATATATCCATCAAAAAATTACTCACGCATAAATATTGGAGAGAGTATTAACGCTATTTTCAACTTGGTATGGTACAGTCCAGGTTCGTATGACCCTCCAGCTTCGTTCGACCTAGTGGTTAGTGTAGCCAGGGAAATAACCAATATTCTAAAGTTTAAGAAGGATGAGGATAACAGTTTTGAATATAGTAGAAAAGACGATTTAATATATTTTCTAACTCTAACAGAAAGGCATTTTGGATTAGTTATAGAATTAAATCCACATAAAGGTGTGGTATGGGACGATCTTCGCGATTCTAATAATTACCCCGATGAATGGGATGTTGAGAAAATCATGAAGGCTATCCAACATTGGAAAAATAAAGATGAAAAGTTAACAGATCTATTTATAATAAGCGGTAGTCCGTCTAAGGGTTATGTGACCGTTAGAAAAGATAGCTTAGCAGGTAATAAGATTATAATAGGTTTTCATGAATGGGATGATAACTATGAGCGTATTAAAGTAAATATCACAGTTGAAACTTTTCTATCTGATTCATACCCGGCCTCCCTTCTTCCAGGGGAATCTTGGCCACGTGAAAATGTTCTGAGACCGGATGGAACACATGGCCCTGGAGAGCGGATGTCGCCAACGATTTATTATATGACAAAGTTTATGATCGAACGCAGGGTGTTATGATTAATTACTTTTATGATAAAGCGTCTTCTATGAATTATGGAGTTCGGGTTGGTAATTTTTTCGCCAATTGATCCCATCTAACTCACCGAGAAATGATTACTTTGTTCCATGATTTGTGTCTGGCAGGTTGTTATTCCATTCAGAAGAATTACACCGACACTTGCAATAATGCCGTTGTACATATGTAGCACAAAATTACCAGAATATTTGCAATCTTATCGTTAGCCTTGGATGTTTTTTCTGATCAAAGGCAGAATGGCGTTCCAGATCCAATTTTGAAAATGATAACTAAGATCCGGACCCCGATCGCTTTATTTTTTCTCTGAAAGCACGCATAAAATGAGGTAAAAGGTCTCAAATTTAAAAGAAAAGGTAATGGGACGTAAAATTATACCCTCGAAGGATCCAGATTAAAAATTATTGAGATGAAACACATTTTATTTTCTTTAAAAATGATAACTACAGTCTTGACCTCATATCAAGGATCCGAGTTGACAGTTTCGCATGCATGTATTGTGAATGTATTTGTTTGCAAACCTAATCAGATATTCACCTGCACGAAACACGAGAGAAAAAAACTGAAAAAACTTTTCATGAGACGTCTGTTAATTAATTAATTATAGGAATGAAAAATAAACGGACATCGGACATCGGACAAATCATGGCATCTAAGATTTAAGAAGACGCGACACAGTATCCTTACTTATGAGCAATTCTGATGCGATTTCACGAATAGTGAACCCTTGCGCTCGGAGTTCTTTCGTTTTCCTTATTAGGTATTTTCTTCGTTCGATCTTATCTTTGGCCTCTTCGAGCTTCATTCTCTCGAGTTCTTTCTGCGTCCTTTCAGTTTCTTCGGCAATCCTGAGATCTTCTTCGAATTTTCTGTTTCGCATTTCCATATAGGCTTGTTTCTTTTCTTCGTATGCCTTAAGGAGTTCAGAACTGGCCAATTCAAAATGAACTGCCGTGACTTGCATCTTCCTCCCCCGGCGAACCATCACTGGATATTTCCAGCTCAGCATGTCATCCCCGCGCACTAAGTGGAATGGAAAAAATGGCTTCATAATCCCGTGTTTACCAGTGGCTTCAAGCATCAAATGCATTAAAACTCTGGATTGCCGTTCAATAAAACTCATATCTGGAACGGTTATAGCGCTGATTAGGTTTTTGTATCTGAAACCCTGAAAGAGAAGCCCGAATACTTTTGCTGACGTGTTTTGCCATTCTCTCGCTGGTATTCCAAGACCTGCATCGTCATAGATGATGAAACTCCCCTTCGGCAGGTCCGAATTCACGAGGTGAATGAAGTCTCTTGTCGTGAAGACAATACGATCAACAGAGAAATTTGGATCTACTTGTTCGCCGAGGTTGATTGCTGAGTACGATTTTCCACTACCAGTATCACCGACGAAGATTAAGTTTGCATTCCTGTTCTCTCTTATGCGTCTTTGAAGCCACGGTAAAAGCCAAATAGATTCTCCTCCGGATGATTGATCATTTGAATTTTCAATGCCTAGTGCCTTCTGTATATCACCATAGGGAATGTGGAACGTGTTGGAAATAGTAGAAAGTATTTCTTCAAAATCATTCGAATCGATCATCATCAAATACCCCCATGCAAGATCTTTCGATTGTAACCCGAGGTTCTCTGTTCGGTTTAATTGTAAATTTTGCAACTAATCCGACGACTTTGCTAATATTGACATGTTTGAAATCCGGTGTCATCCCGAAGAGCTCGTCAAAGCCTTCAAAGTGAACACACCCTGGCTCAGTCAAGATTTTTCTGACCGTTGTCTTTTTCCCGCAATATGGGCATTCAAATTTCAAACTATATTTTTGCCTTCTAACTAATTTCGAAATTTCGATTATATCGTTTTTTTCACCCTTCATCTTTAATCCCTCATTAAATCTGCCATGTTTACATTAATGCACTGCAACCTAAGCAAGTGCCCCCACTACAGGAGTATCCTTCACTAGTGCGAATGCTAGGTACGCTGCTCCAATCAGGGATGTTGTTATAATAACAAAAACTGGAACGGAAAACGGGCCCATTCCCTCTGCCACCCAGACGAGATCTCTTACCACACCCTCGAAAACGGTCATTAGAAACCCAAATATACTGGAAATAATGCCAAAAAGAGTATTGAGAAAATCTGCGAATAGATACAATATCGCGTCCTTTATTTTCGTTGTTGCATATTTTACCCCAGCGTTTATTGCGTTCATAATGTCGCTGGGCCAGTTCCAAGGGAATATCGGATTCGAATACCATCCCATCTAATCACCTCCTACCAGATCTTTTGCAGTATCCAAGACCTCGAAGACCGCAAACAATCCTGCAATAGTTATACCTACAATTACGGCCAAAAGAGAAGGAATGAATATGCCATATCGACCTATGGTGTATCCCCAAGAATACAAAAGCGTTTCGAAATGCCGACCTGTGAAAGATAATACGGACGCAATATCGACTGACAAAGCCTTCATGGAAGCTTTGAAAAAGCTCCAAATTAAAGTGAGGATATCGGACGTAAAGCTCATTGCTCATCCCTACCCCAGATCCTGTTCATCTTCCACGAGATCTTTCTCGCCATCTATAAGGGTGAAAAACAGATAACCTACTGCAACGGCAAGAAGAATGCCAACAACAAACATGGTCGGTCCCCATACTCCGTAGTTTTCCATGGAAAAGCCGAAACTCTGAAACATGATAACGACAGACTGGCCAAAGCCTGAGAATATATCCGCGAACATGCCACCGAAGCCCTGTGCTATGGTATTCAACATACTTCTGAATACATTCCACAAGCTATTAAATATAGACTGGCCGATGTTCGTTGAAGATCCCCCCCATAATCTGTACGAGGAATAGGGCAACACTACAGCAGGTGCTACAATTACTATCTTCGCCCTTAAAGATTTAACGGCCACCGCCAGTTTATTTCGAACATGCCCCCCTGATCCTTTTATCCGATCAACTATTTTCATGCTCTTCTACCTCCTTTTTTAATTGCGGATGCAAATATCCCGAGATTCATGTCGTACGCTCCGATCTGGATGAAAGCCGCTGCCAACAAGAGAACGCCACCAATCAAATATGTCACCTGCATGACTGGATATGCACCAAAGATAGTCACAAGCCCGTCATTTCCATATGTGGACACCTTTAGACTCATGGCTGTTACGTTTGCATTTATTAAAAAGGTTACTGGAGCGGACTGATTGCCTGTCAACATTGCAGCAGATACTGGGATAGTTATGCTGCTTCCATTTGTCACAGACGCCATGTAGATAGGCACAAAATCAGTTTTATTATATCCAGTTCCAAGAGTCACATTGACATTTCCTTTGTCGTTCGTCGCAATTACAAATTTGCTCACAGCATAATTATTTAAAGCAGCTAAAGTTAAATTTGTCCGAATAAAGACTGTATGATCGTAAACAGTAACATTATGCGAAACAGACGAAGGAAAAGTAAATGTCGTAGTGCCATATGACGTCCAAAAAGGAACTGCTGAACCGTTGGATCCTATAACATATGTTGCAACACTTTGCGATTGCAGAACAGATGAATTGTCGTGACCAGCTACGAACGCGTTACCGAGACTGGCACCGATTGGAACGATAAGGAAAGCAACAAATAATATGATAAGCAATCCAAGCATACCTCTGCTGCCTTTGGATGTACCACTTTCTCGTCCATGAACAAGCTCTCTGTCTTCCCCCGTTTGCCCTCTAAAGCCTTTTCGATGTGCCCACGCAGCATTCCACGTCACTGCAAGCGATGCAATCAAGACAGACAATAAGAAAAATACTGCATCAATATTCCCATTGAAAGCCGGCTCAATAACAAACTTTCCGAAATTGAAAAAGTAACCAAAACCCCCTCCAATGAATGCACCTACGATAAAGGCAGGGATTATCCGTACAAGTAGATCCTCTAATGTGTGCCCAGGCGGAGTAAACAATTCCACAATAGCCCACACGATTGCACCCATAATAACTGCAGGTGCGATTATGCCCTGCGTAAGTATGACTGTGTGATGTAAAATCTCAAATCTGGGGCGAGACAATAGTGTAACTATCAGGAGAAACGTACCAATTAATGCCACAATAACCGCACCTGTGTCCCAGTTCGGATTGTACCAGTGTCTTTTTGTTCGAACTTTCACCTTTCGAATTGTAGCCACACGGATATGTATACGGCTCCGCATATAACACATGATTAGACGCAGATAATCTGCAAGACAATAGGGGAACCCCACATAGAACTGAAGATTTGATATATTTCATTTTTTAATATCCAGACGGTATCTAGAAATTCTTTTACCCTTTTCACGCTTTAGAAGACCGATGAGAACGAACACTCTCAAGCGGTCCCGGAGTTCACCATAACCGATATCGAGTCCTCTCCTCTCAAGGATAGTACGAACCTGATGCGCTTGGAATGTCTTAGTTGGATATTTTCTGAAGATGTCAAGGATCTTGACGTCAATCTCGTCGAGGTGAACTTCAAGCTCAACGCGAACCGGATCAATCGGAGTCAATATGATTCGCCCTCGCCCACATTTGGTAATATGATTTGAGTGTTCCGAAACTCACAAGCTTCAGTGAGCAGATATCATGCGGTAAATGGTTTTCTTCGATAAAGTCGAATAAGAAGTATGGGGACTCAGGATAAGATCCCTCTACCTCACGGTAAAATTCGCACAGTGCAAAAAATTTCTGCATCCGCTTTGAGATTGGTTTTATAGCGAAATCATCAAGAGTTATCAATCGAGGTTTGCTTAATGAAATCATCTAGGGGCCTCCTTCGAATTCATGATGTTACATTGTATAAGATTACCTTCATGCGCACTTTCGTTAAAATTTAGGTCGTTTTTCCTCATTATGTGTGTGCGATATGACCTAAGATGGGATACTCTCTCCCTTTCCTGATCCGTTGATGGAGTTTTTCTTGACTTTTTTCGCACGAAAGGAATGATCTTAGAGACCTCTCCGAATTTCGAGACGGGAAATCGGATACTGATCTCAGGATCAGAAATGTCGATCGGAACATTTAGTAGACGGCCTAAAGCTCTCCATATGTTTTTTCTCTCATGGAGGTATAGGCAAAACTCTTTATCAGAAAATTTGTAAACATGCGAAGGTACGTCGAAGTATGGCTGTTTTGGTTTCGACCCTCTGACCCGGATCATCTCAGCATAACTGTTATCATGGGATTTTGCTTTATAATCCTCAGTTTGCTCGACCCTGAAAGGACC